>NZ_CP150291.1:3900000-4144207 GCF_038051985.1 Solibacillus sp. FSL H8-0523
TGATTCCTTAGCGCATTTACCGAAGGATAAGCAAATTCGTATTTTAGATTTTGGTTCAGGGAAATCGTATTTAACCTTTGCGCTCTATCACTATTTAAAAGTAGAAAAAGGTTTAAACATTCGTGTGACAGGGCTAGATTTAAAAAAGGAAGTCATTGAGGAATGTAATCAAATTGCACAAGACTTACAATACGATGATTTAGAGTTTTTAGTTGGCGATATTAATGACTACAATGACGAAACAGCGGTAGATATGGTCGTAACCCTTCATGCCTGTGACGTCGCAACGGATATGGCGTTAGCGCGTGCCGTGAAATGGGGCGCGAAGGTCATCTTAAGTGTACCTTGTTGTCAGCACGAGCTGAACCGTCAGCTGCAAGCACCCGAGCTTTCTATTATGACGCAGCACGGCTTAGTAAAAGAGCGTTTCGCAGCACTTGCTACCGATTCAATTCGTGCAGAGCTCTTATCCCTTGTTGGCTATGATACACAGCTATTAGAATTCATCGATATGGAAAACACACCGAAAAATATTCTAATTCGTGCCTACTTTACAGGTAAGAAACCGTCTGATGAGCAGCGCGCGAAATATGTCGAATTTGTGAGATTTTTAAATGCACAACCATTTTTAGAAAAAGAATTGCTAGATTTCTTAAAATAAATAAAACAATTCTGTACTAAGCATTTTTCTTCTATAAATTGACTCAATACACTGTAAAGGTCATGTAATCCTTTTGTTACAGAATTGTAAAGATTAAGACTATCTGAGTAAATTTTATGTAGATTTTTTAAAGATTTTGTTATGATTATTAAGGTCAATTTTTAAATCGGTTTGATTATATAATTCCAGGAGGCAATTCCATGTTCAGTTCAAAAAAACAAGATCCATTTTTCTCAGCCTTATTAAAAATTGCAGAAAATATGCGTGAGGCCGTACATTACGCAAATGATTTCCGCATTGAAACAGTTGCTGATTTAAAGGAAATTAGTGTTCGTATGAAACAATACGAAACAGCTGGCGATAAATTAATTCATGAGTTAATCGTGATGTTAAATAAATCATTTATGACACCAATCGAGCGTGAAGATATTTTACAATTAGCGATTCGTATGGATGATGTATTAGATGGTACAGAAGGCACAATCGGTCATTTCGAAATGTTCTCATTAACAGAAGTTGACGATTCAATGCGTAACTTCTTAGAGTACATCGCGAAATCTTCTGATGAAATCGTGAAGGCTATGGAGCTTTTAAATAAAAAAGATCTTGTTGGTATGCGTCAACACGCCATTTTAATTAAAGATTATGAGCGTGAGTGCGATGAAGTGTTACGTTCTTCAATCAAGCAACTATTCTTAAACGAAAAGGACCCAATTCGTTTAATCAAATTTAAAGACATCTACGAACAACTTGAAGAAATTGCTGACTACTGCCAAACAGTAGCTAACACAATCGAAACAATCATTATGCGTAACGCATAATAATAGGGAGTCTTAAAAATGAACACACTATTAATCATTACCATATTGGTTGTTGCATGCGCACTAGCGTTTGACTTCATTAATGGTTTCCATGATACGGCTAATGCCATTGCCACTTCTGTTTCGACGCGTGCATTACCACCACGTGTCGCAGTATTAATGGCTGCAATTATGAACTTTGTTGGTGCGATTACATTTGTTGGCGTTGCAAAAGCGATTGCTTCTGATATTGTAGACCCGTTCGCGTTATCAACACCTGACGCACCATTAATCGGTTCTGTTGTTATTTTAGCCGCACTGCTATCTGCCATTACGTGGAACTTAATTACTTGGTATTTCGGTATTCCGTCTAGTTCGTCTCACACGTTAATCGGTTCGCTTGCTGGTGCTGCTATTATGGCTGCTGGCTTTGGTGTTTTAAATTATAACGGCTTCACAAAAATCATTATTGCGTTATTAGCCTCACCAATCATCGCCATTTGCGTTGGTTACTTAGCTATGTCTTTAATGAAAGTGATCTTTAAAAATACAAACCTTTATAAAACAAATAAAAGCTTCCGTATTGTACAAATTTTCACTGCAGCGATTCAATCGTTCACACATGGTACGAACGATGCGCAAAAAGCGATGGGTATTATTACAATGGCCTTAATCGCAGCGAACTTGCAATCAACGGATGAGGTACAAGGCTGGGTACGTTTTGCCTGTGCTCTAGCAATGGGTCTAGGTACTTCAATTGGTGGTTATAAAATCATCAAAACCGTTGGCGGTAAAATCATGAAAATCCGCCCAGTAAACGGTGTTGCAGCAGATATTTCTTCTGCATCCATTATTTTTGGGGCAACATTAATTCACTTACCTGTTTCAACAACACACGTTATTTCATCCGCTATTATGGGTGTAGGTGCTGCACAAAACGTGAAGGGTGTTAACTGGGGAATTGCACGTAAAATCGTAACAACTTGGATTATTACAATGCCGATTTCAGCGATTATGGCAGCTATTATTTACTCATTCTTAAATCTTTTCATCTAATCAAATCGATCATCAAGCATCCAGAATTCCACAAAAATTCTGGATGCTTTTTCTTTTTCTCTAAAATCTATTACACTAGAAGTAATGAAAAAGAGAGGCGGTATTATATGAAGCACTTTGCAGCGTTTATCACAAAATTTTCAAAACCAATTGTCGCCAGTTGGTTTGTCATCCTTGTTATACTCGCATTTTTTGCCCTTCAACTTCCTTCTAAATTACAGGGCGATGGATTTTTTGTTGATGGCGATCACACCTATGTAACAAACGAACTTTCAGACACCTTTGACCTACCCGCAAAAACAATTTTTGTGTTATTTGAAAATAAGTCCGACGAAGAAATTACGAACGTTTTAAATAAGCTGGAATCAATTGATGAAGTTCATGCCGTTCAGTCCCCTGTCGGTAATGAAGCACTCAATAAAAATGCTTATGCTTACGGATTACTCGAATTTGATAATACAATTGTCGATTACTTCCCAATCGTGAATGAAATACGGGATGTTCTTGGTGATGAACAAGGAATCTCGATTACAGGCGAACCTGTCATTTCAAAAGATATAAACGAAGCCAGCCAAAAGGATTTAATTAAGGCTGAAGCGATTGGTTTACCGATTGCATTAATCGTACTACTCCTTGCATTTGGCACGATTGTCGCTTCGACTTTACCACTAATCATTGGTGGCGCAACAGTTGTCATGGCACTTGGTATTTTAACGCTGTTAGGCAATACCTTTAACTTATCGATTTTCGTATTAAATATTGTACCGATGCTCGGTTTGGCACTTAGTATTGATTTTGCGTTACTATTTATCAACCGTTACCGCGAAGAACGTGCGAATTATTCAATTGCTGAATCGGTTCAAATCGCCATTCAAACAGCTGGCCGCTCGATTATTTTCTCTGCACTTTGTGTGATGATTGGCTTAGGTGCCATGGTCGTTATTGATGTAGAAATCTTTATGAATATTGCACTAGGCGGTACGATAGTTGTGCTACTTGCCGTTTTAACAGGTCTCACATTACTACCAGCAACACTTATGCTACTAGGCGACCGTTTAAATAAAGGGCGGATTTTCCGCATAAAACCGACCGCTTCACGCTGGCAAAAATTCGCAGCATTCGTCATGAAGCGTCCGGTGATGATTATTTTTGTTGCCGTTCTTTTACTAGTACTTGCGATGATTCCGATTAAGGACATGACACTAACGATTCCATCACAAGAATCTCTCCCGACTTCTTATGAGTCACGCCAAGCATTCGATACGCTTGACGAACAATTTGGCCTCGCACAAGAAACGCCAGTCTTTTTACTCGCTGAGAATGAGACGTGGGACAGTGAAACCGGTCGCGAGAAAATATTTGCTATTCAGCAACAATTATTAGAGGACCCTCTTGTGACAAACGTGACGTCGATGTTTACCATCACGAATATCGAGTCTGTGGAGATGTGGGAAATGGCCAATAATAATCCACAAGCACCTGGCGCACTCAATTCAGTTGCAGAGAACTTTATAAAAGGTGACCAAATGTACATGATTGCCTATTTAAATGCACAAGGTTCCTCTTCACAAGCACAGGAATTTGTACGCAACTGGACGGATAAGGATTTAGGCGTCGATTTCAAACTCTCTGGACAAGCAAAGTTCAATCAAGAAATTTTTGATGAAATCGCAAGTAAGGTTCTTGTTGCCATTGCCATCATCATTGTTTCGACATTTATTATTTTAATGATTGCATTCCGTTCCATTTTAATTCCGCTAAAAGCGATTTTAATGAATATTTTAGGCCTCGGGGCTACGTTTGGCATTCTCGTATACATTTTTCAGTATGGACACTTTGGACTGGAAGCGGGAACGATTGTCTTAATTATTCCGGTACTCGTATTTTGCTTAGTATTTGGACTCAGCATGGACTATGAGGTATTTTTAATTTCACGAATTCAAGAGGAATATTTAAAAGGCGCATCAAACACAAAAGCGACGATTGATGGGCTTGTTTCAACAAGTAAAATTATTACGTCGGCCGCGCTTATTATGATTGTTATTACCGGGGCGTTTGCGTTTACGGACGTGATGCCGGTTAAGCAAATTGGCGTAGGGATAGCGATCGCGATTGCCATTGATGCAACAATCATTCGATTAATGCTTGTACCTAGTTTCATGAAGCTACTTGGTGATTGGAATTGGTGGCTGCCGTTTAAAAAAGGACGCCGATAAGAAAATGCCCGCGCTTGGTTTGATACAAGCACGGGCATTTTTATGAAGTAAAGTACATCTTAGTTCAGTCGAATCCATGTAAGGTAACAGACCGACTGCTTGGTTTAGCTTAATTTCAGTAATTGATCATAGTGAAGCATTGCTGATTTTGTATAGCTTGGTTGTTCCGTTTTGTCTTGTTCGATTTGCTTGCGCTCTTTTGGCTCCCATAGCATATAAAATGCTTGAATGACTGCCACAATAAGAATTGATGCGATAACAATCGTACCGATAATAATTTTAACCATTTTGTTACCAGACATTTCTTTCGATTGACGGTGCTCCATACTCCATTTCCCTCACTCAACTTATTTTGAAAGTCGGAAACCTTCTTCACGTAAATACGCTACTGCATCATCACGCGTACCGAATGATTCCTCTAAATTCCCTTGGTGATAAATGTTCCATGCGCGGTTATTAAATTCTAGCTCTAGCTTCGTCGTACCATCGCGTGAAACCCACTTTTCGATTACCGGTGTATCATCGATTTCTTCTGCTAAGTAGTTGATTGCCGCTTCAATAATTTCGCGTAACTCGGCTTCGCTGTAATCACGAATATTGACTAAGCCCTTACCAGCTGCTTCTTTTTCGTACTTTAATAAGTCCCCTACAAACACAAAGCCGTTACCGTTTGGATGTAGCTTTTCCACAACGATTGTTTTTTCGTACAGACTGTCCTCAAAGTGATAGTTTAAACGCTTTAACGAAATTTCTTTTTTCGTTAACTGCGGGAATGATTCGATAATGGTTTGCTTTTGTTCAAATGTTAGCATCGTATGCTCCTTTAAAAAATTCTTTTCAATTACTAAGTATACCGTGTTCTGCCCAAATACAAAAGAAAAGCATATGCTTGTCACATATGCTCCACAATTTACATCGATTTTGTCATCGTCTCTTTAATATTTTTACGTTCATGATAAATGTTTTGAACAATAACTTTGATCACACAATATGTTGGAATCGCGATAATAATCCCGATAAAGCCCGCGATATTTCCTGCTGCTAAAACGAGTGAAATAACCGTTAATGGGTGAATGTCTAAAGATTTCCCCATCACGTTTGGTGTAATTAAGTTACTTTCCACTTGCTGCGCGATTAGCGTAATGACACATACCCACACAACTAAAATTGGATCTTGAATGAGTGCGACAATGACAGCCGGCACAAGTGATACCCATGGACCAATAAATGGAATCATGTTCATAAAGAATGCAAATAACGCCAATAATAAGGAATAGTCTAGTTTAATAATTAAATAACCAATAAACATCATCGTTGCTAATAAAAAGCTGACTAACACTTGTCCTTGCACATAGCTACGTAATACCTTATCAATGTCTTCTAATGTTTTCTTTACCCACGTACGCGTATCACCTGAAAATACATCATAAATTTGAGGTGCAAATTTCTCGTGATCCTTTAACATAAAGATAAAGAAGAATGGCACTAAAATCAGTGTTAATGTTACGGTTACGGCACCACTTACAAAGTTCATTAAATAACGACTACTTGTAATGGCAATGTCTTGGATCGAGTTCGTAATTGATGCCACGAATTCCTCCACTTGTGGTGGTAAAATATCTCGATTTTCTAAAATATAATTAAATGCTTGTTCAATTTGTGTTGCAATATACGGGGCATTTTCCACTAAATTATTTACTTGATTGGCAATTGGTTTCCCGATTAATAAAAAAATCGATGTCATAACCGCTACGAGTAACAGCACAATCGTTGCCAAACTTCCCCACCTTGGCATCCCGCGTTTTTCAAGTACGCGCTGCAAGGGCTCGGTAATATAGTAAAGTACGCCACCTAGTAATAACGGAATCATAATCGTGTTAAATATGATAATGAGTGGGTCAAAAATATGATAGATTTCTCTAAAGTATTTAATAATTAATAACGTAATTAATATGCCTATCCCAACTTGAAACCACAGCTTCCTCGTCATCTAGCTCACTTCCTTTTCATCTCTTCGATCTTACTAATACTCTATACCACTATGTACGCTTTAGCATGCCATAAAGTGTCAATAAATACAAAAGAAAAACAGGGAATTCAGTGATTTTAACACTGAACACCCTGTCATCAATTATAGGTTTTTATCGTCTACTGAATTTAAGTAGTCTTCAATTGTACCAATCACAGATTCTACACAACCTGTTTCAAACGGTGACACTAAGCCCGCTTCTTCTACTAGCTTCGTGAATGCGAATGACCCGCCTAATTGGCATAAGTGTAAATAATCTTTCCAAGCACCCTCGAAGTCTTCGCGTGAACGTTTCCAGAATTGGAACGCACAAATTTGCGCTAATGTATAATCGATATAATAGAATGGGCTCGCGTAAATATGCGCTTGACGCTGCCATACTGCACCCGATTCTAAATAATCATGCCCGTCGTAATCACGGTGTGGTAAATACTTCGCTTCGATTTCTTTCCATGCCGCATTACGCTCAGCAGGTGTCATTTCAGGGTTTTCGTAAACAACGTGTTGGAACTCATCTACCGCTACACCATATGGCAAGAATAATAGACCGCTGCTTAAATGTGAGAATTTATACTTGTCTGTTTGCTCTTTAAAGAAAAGCTCCATCCAAGGCCATGTAAAGAACTCCATACTCATTGAGTGGATTTCGCAAGACTCATATGTTGGCCATAAGTATTCTGGAATGCCGATATTGCGACTAGAATACACTTGGAACGCATGGCCGGCTTCGTGCGTTAATACGTCGATATCGCCTGATGTACCGTTAAAGTTTGAGAAAATATACGGTGCATCATAGTCTTCGATAAACGTACAATAACCGCCGCCCTCTTTCCCTTTTTTCGCAACTAAATCCATTAAGTCACGGTCAATCATGTAGTTGAAGAACTCGCTTGTTTCTTTTGATAGCTCATCGTACATTTTCTTGCCGTTTTCTACAATCCACTCTGCATCGCCTTGTGGAGTAGCGTTCCCGGTTAAGAACGTTAGGCCTTCATCATAAAACTTGAACGCCTCTACCCCAATACGCTCTGCTTGGCGTTCGTATAATTTCGATGCAACCGGCACGATGAAATCACGCACTTGCTCACGGAATTTTGCGACCATCTCTGCATTGTAGTCGACACGGTTCATGTTGATATAACCTAGCTCTACGTAGTTTTTAAAGCCTAATGTCGTTGCAATCGTATGACGTAATTTTACTAATTGATCGTAAATCGTATCGAATTGTTCTTGGTTTTCTGCAAAGAAGTTTGCACTCACCTCACGCGCTGCTTTACGTACCGCGCGATCTGTTGACTCTGCATATGGCCCTAATTGCGCAAGTGTTAACGTTTTACCGTCAAACTCAATTTGTGCAGATGCCACAAGCTTGCTGTATTCAGACGTTAATTTGTTTTCTTGCTGCATGAGCTCGATGATTTCTGGTGAAAAACCTTTAATTTGGTTTTCAGCTAACGAGAATAGCTGCGTGCCCCATTTTTCTTCAAGCTGTGCGCGGAATGGTGATTTGATAAGCTCTGTATAGTAATTAAATACAAGCTCTTCTGCAATCGGACTCACCTCGTCGAAATGATCGCGCTCTTGTTGATAAAATTCGTCGTTAGTATCAATCGACGCACGGACATAGACGATGTTTGCCATCGTCGAAAAGGTATTGCGCAGGCTGTTTAGTTTTTCGATGACTTCACTTTGCGCTGCTACCGATTCAGCTGCTTTAAAATCCTCTAAAAGGGCAGCAAATTGTTCTTTCATTTCGTCTAAATTTGGACGTTTGTATTCAAAGTCTTTAAATGTTGACATACCTTCACCTCATAATTATTTCGGAACCCGAAATTCGTATAGTTTATTATTTATTATATTCGCACAAATTGCAAATATTATCAGAAAATTAATTACAGCTTAAAACGTTTAATAGACTGTTGTAAGCCTGAAATGTCCTCTGTTAAATCACTTGCTGATATTGTGACAATGGCGATTGCTGCCTGCTGCTCATCAATAGAAGCGGTCATTTCCTGCGCCATTGCTGCATTTTTTTCACTCACATGCGAAATGCGTTCTACAGAATCCATAATCTGTACTTTTGATACGTTCAATTCCATCACCGTTGCGGATACGTCCTCAATAGCATCACTAATTTGTTGTATCGCTTGCTCGATTTCTTTAAAGGAATGCTCTGTGTGACTGACCGATGTATTTTGATCATGAATGATTGTATAGGTTTTCTTCATTTCACCCGTTACAATACTCGTTTCATGTTCAATACCACGTAACGTGGTTTGCACTAAATCGGTTGCTTGTGTTGTTTGGTCTGCTAATTTGCGTACCTCTTCAGCAACAACTGCAAAGCCCTTGCCATGCTCACCTGCACGCGCTGCTTCAATCGAGGCGTTAAGGGCAAGTAAATTAGTTTGGTCCGAAATATCGTTAATCGTCCGTACAATGCCACCAATTTCTTGTAGCTTGTGCATCAGTGATGTAAACACACCTTGCATTTGTTCAATCGACGTCATCGATTCATCCGAATGCACCTTTAACGCTTGTAAATTGTCTAACCCTTGCTTGTTCGAATGATTCATTTGTTCAGAAGACGTCAGCATTACGCTGTTTTTTTGATGTAACTGCTCGATTTCCCCTGCAAAATCAACCATAATGCGATTTGTACCTTCTGCGTCATTTGCCTGCTGCGATGACCCATCTGCCACTGCACTTACTGCATTCACAATATCATCACTATAGGCCGTTGTTTCCTCAGCCACCGCTGTTAAATTTGCGGAAGTACCTTGAATCTCAACAATGGCCGTCTCAATTTCTGATACCAGTTCTTTTAACTGTTTACACATTTCATTAAACCCTTCATTCAATGTGGCCACTTCATCTTTACGCGTCATTTCTGTTAACTCAATCGTTAAATCCCCTTTCGCTACCCTGCGTACTTGTAGCGCTAAACGGTGCAGCGGTGTCGCTAAATGACGTGAAAATAAAATTGTAGCAATTGTCGCTAAAAAGGTTGCGATGACTATTGTCAGTACTAATACTTTTATTAATGCCATTGCTGGAGCGTTAAAATCCTGCATGTAGCTACCTGATGTCACAATCCAATTCCAGTGAGGGTCCACTACCGAATAAATAATTTTCGGTGCTTCGATCTCCGTTCCTGGTAATGGGAAGCGGTACGCTGTAAAGCCTCCACCGGCATCAGCCTTTTCTTTTACTTCTCGAATATAATAGCTGCCTGTACTATCTTGGCTTTCCCATAAATTATCTCCTTCACGCGTTGGATGGCCAATTAACGTTCCTTCATGATCCATTATGTAGATATAACCGTTTTCACCTAATTCACTTGGGTTAGTAAGTGGACGTTTCCCCTCACTATCCTTTTCCCCAATTAATGTAGCAAAGACTTGCTCTTGCGCCTCCTGTAACGATAGTTCCCCTGCTTTCACTCGCTCATTCGTCAATGCAATTAATTGGAGTGACGATTCTACACTATTTTTAATAATCGTTTGCCCGAGCTCATCCATCCCACTTTTCGCTTGGAAATAGCCCGCTAGCCCAATGACTAAGCTTGGAATCAAAAATAACATAAAAGAAAACACAAACAATTTTCCGCGTATCGAACTTAACCCCTTCATTCGCTCCCTCTTTTCATCCTCTGTCTTCCCCAAATAATATTCTGATATATATTTTTTCTCTCTAATACGTTGATTATTCTGTCGAAATTATCGGAATTAACTATCATTATAACTCACTCCGCAAGAAAAAAACTACAAAAATCACATTATCATAAGCGACAATGTGATTTTCTGAAGAGAAGGAAAATAAGCTTCTAAATATTGAATTTTTGCATTTCTGATACAACCTGTTTAGCATGCGCATCTAATTGCTGTACTACGTCTTTCAAGTCATCGACAACCAGTGTTTGCTCATCTGAAGCTTGCGCTAAATGCTGTGCTTGGTTCGATGTATCATTCACTAGACGACTCATGTCCTCTGTTGATGCTAGAATTTCTTCTGCACCTGCAGACATTTGTTCCACAACGGCTGAGTCGTCCTGGATGCGGTTATTGACATCCAGTACAGATTGTAAAATTTGCTGTAAGCGTTGACCAATTTCATCAACTGCATGCGTCCCTTCTTTTACATCTGCTGTTGTGTTGTTCATCTCCACTAATACACGCTCTGTAATCTGTGAGAAGCTTTGGATATGTGTTGAAATTTCATCGGCTGATCCTCGTGACATTTCAGCAAGTTTACGAACTTCATCCGCTACTACTGCAAAACCTTTACCCGCTTCACCAGCACGTGCCGCTTCAATCGCTGCATTTAATGCTAATAAGTTCGTTTGATCTGCAATATTTGTAATGACACCAATGATTTCTTTAATCGACGTAAAGCTTTCACCCATTTCACGTACTTGCTGCGATGTGTTTTCCACAGACTGTTCAACGCCCTGGATTTGCTTCACAACGACTTTCGCATTTTGTGTGCCATCTTCTACCATCACCGTCATATCTGATGAAATTTCAGCGATTTCATTCATCGTATCTGCTAATTTTTGAATTCCGATGACCATTTCATTCATCGCAACATTTACTTCACCATTACTTGTTTGTTGTGATGAGCCACTTTGTGAAATGAGTGTAATGTTTTCAACCATACGATTATTTGAATCATTTACACGTGTTGTTGATGCTTCAATTTGGTCCACAACATCCCCTAAATCTTCCGTGCGCTCTTTTAATACTTTAAACGTCGTTGATAACTCACCTAATGAGTTATTAAAATTATTTGCAAACTGCGTAATTTCATTATTTGTTTTAAATTTAATTTGCTCAATGACCGCTTTCGACTCTGCAATATCTCCCAATGCTAACTTTTCTGCCGCTGTCGTTAATGTATTCAGTGGTGCTAATGCACGTCGTACATACATATAAATGCCGACTAATGCTAGCGCGATAATCACGACAAATATTAACGTCATCAGTGGTACGATTTGCTCGGCAACATCACTTGTTAACCCACTAATATACGATGCATCAATATCAACACCAAGATAAGCAATAATTTCTCCCGATGCATTTTTCATTGGGACAATTCCTGTAACAAATTCACCGTAATCACTACTTAACACGTCTGTAGCAAAACGGCCTTTTTCCATTACTTGTGCGATATGCTCGTATTTCGTAGAACCTGATACTTCGTAAATTGTGGCTGCATTCTCTGTATCCTCTACTGGCATCCCATCGACTAAAAACTCAATATCTCCATTTTTCTCTGGGACAAAATATGTATACGCATATAAAACACCATTATATTCACGTAGCTCATTCAGTTGCTCACGTAATTCCCAATATAGTTCATTTTCACTTGGCTCTTTGATTAATTGCTCATACTTTGCCGTGTCGATAAACTTTACCATGTTTTCAGCAACTTCTACTGTACGTTCTTTTACAGCCGATTCGACTGAGCTTGAGGAGTTATTGACCATCATGATAATGTTTAGTACTAAAATCACAGCAAAGATAAAGCCAATAATCATAACAATACGGCTACCTAATCTTTGCGTCTTTTTCATCTGCTTCTCTCCTAATTATAGTAGTATAATATATATAGTTTGAATTATTCGAACACTATTTGCAATAGCTTCAGTAAAACACAATCATTTATGTCCATATTTCGAATAAAAAGGCTCAAAGGAATGAATCCTTTAAGCCTTTTTTACTATTCGCCTAAATCAGCATTGTGGTAAACACGTTGAACATCTTCTAAATCTTCTAACGCATCAATCATTTTTTCAAATTTCACTAGATCATCACCAGCTAATGCCACTTCTGTTAGTGGTAGCATTGTTAACTCAGCTACTGTGAACTCTTCAATCCCTGCACCTTTGAATGCTTCTTGTGTTGCGTGGAATTGCTCTGGCTCTACATAGACGATGATTGTGCCTTCTTCATCCATAATGTCACGCATATCTAAATCTGCTTCCATTAAGATTTCAAGGATTTCATCTTCTGATTTGCCTTCAATCCCGAATACGGCTGTATTTTGGAACATGTGGGCTGCTGAACCAGATACGCCCATGTTCCCACTGTTTTTACCGAATGCTGCACGAACTTCTGAAGCGGTACGGTTTACGTTGTTTGTTAAGGCATCTACGATTACCATTGTACCCGCAATCCCGAAACCTTCATAGCGTAACTCGTCGAATTGTTCATCGCCGCCGCCTTTAGCTTTATCGATCGCTTTTTCGATAATGTGTTTTGGTACTGAATATGTTTTTGCACGTTCTAAAACAGTTTTCAGTGCACGGTTTGATTCTGGGTTTGGTTCACCAGATTTTGCTGCTACATAAATTTCACGACCAAATTTTGCATTAATACGACTAGTAGCTGCGTCTTTCCCAGCTTTTTTTTCTTTAATGTTATTCCACTTACGACCCATTATGTTCACTCTCTCCCATTCTCTATTAGACACCATATATACCAATTACACGTAAACGTAATTGTATCTTGAGTTTTCAATAACGTTGAAAACTCATTAAAAATATTTTTAACTTAATTATTATACCTAAACTCTAATTAAAGTGGAATTACTCTGCACAAAAAAATGTAAAACCTTTAGCACTTTTTAACATGCTAAAGGTTTTCATTTCTATAGATTCGACGCTTCAATGCTAAAGGTGTCGCCACCTGTTAATGTTCCATTTGCAAAACCCTTTTTGAACCAATGCATACGTTGCTCACTTGTACCATGTGTAAAGCTTTCTGGCACGACATAGCCCTGTGCTTCCATTTGCAATGTATCATCACCAATCGCATTGGCTGCTGTTAGAGCTTCTTCAAAATCGCCCTCTTCTAAATAGCCCATGTCTTGTACATAATGTGCCCAAACACCTGAATAGTAATCAGCTTGTAACTCTAAACGTTTAACCGCCTCATTGTATTCAGCCTGTGATACTTTACCATTCAGTGCATGCACTTGCTGAGATGCACCGAGTAACGTTTGTACGTGGTGACCTACCTCATGTGCTACCACATAGGCCATCGCAAAATCCCCTGGCGCATTGAAGCGATTTTTCAGCTCTTTATAAAAGCTTAAATCAATATACATTGTATAATCTGCTGGGCAATAAAACGGCCCTACCGCTGCACTTTGTAGCCCACAGCCTGAGCTCACGCTATCAGTAAATAACACAAGCTTTGGATTTTCATACGTCAGCCCTTCTTTTGCAAACACTTCCTGCCAAACATCCTCTGTATCTGCTAAGACGACCGATACGAATTCTGCTAACTCCTGTTCTTCGGCAGTTGGTTCATAGTTTTCGGTTGTTTGGCCATTTTGTGTGATACCCTTTGTCACTTCATTTAGTACGTCTCCTGCATCACCGCCATTTAATAATGTGAAAATAATCGCAATAATAATACCGATACCGCCAAGCCCGCCGCCAATTTTACCAGCGCTCATGCCGCGTCGATCTTCTACATTGCTACTTTTTCTTCTGCCTTTAACATCCATGTTTCTTCCCTCCAAGTGAAACTTCGCTTGTTTTTCCATATAATTACCCTAAATAACACTTTCAATAACGTATCTTAAGAAATTTACCAAATGTTTAACATTTTTCATTTATTAAAACGTAAACACACGTTGCCTCGTCTAATGATCAAAACAAGTACGAAAGGAGCAAAAAACATGATACTTTCCGACGAACGCATCTTTCGTGAGGCGATGGAAGCCTATAGCGACTACCTACTGCGCATCGCCTACTTGTACGTCAAAGATTGGCAAGTTGCTGAAGACATCGTACAGGACGCCTTTTTAACATATTACATGAAGTTTGAACAATTTGAAGAACGCGCTTCGTTAAAAACCTATCTTGTACGCATTGTCATCAATAAATGTAAAGATTACTTGAAATCGTGGCGCTATCGTAAATTAACGTTAACCAACCAATTTTTCAATAGTAAAAAAGACAAGGCGCATACAATTGAAAATGAAGAACGATTATATATTGCCGATGCCGTTTTAGCATTACCAATTCACCTTCGAGAAGTGATTATTCATTATTATTACGAGGAACTTTCTGTGCTCGAAGTAGCGTCCTTACTAGCTGTTTCCGACAATACCATAAAAACAAGACTGCGCCGCGCGAGGCAATTATTAAAAAATCAATTATCACAAGATGAGTGGGAGGTGCTCTCGCATGAATGAAGTGAAGCGTCAGTTAGATCAAAAAATGGGTCATACAAAGGCTCGGTCAGAAAAAATCCTGCAAATGGTGGAACAAAATAAAAAAACACAAAGAAAAAAATCGCCGAAGCTCTATTACGTAGCCTTTGCAACATTTGCTGCATTACTCGCTGTGTTACTGTATATGAATCCATTTGAAACACAGGCACCGACTACATCAACGCCAACACCTAATGAGTCATCCGAGCAGACATCACTAAACTTAAAAAACTTATTTAAACAAGATGGTGATGTCGCTTACTTTGTTGGCATGAATAATGAGTATGCAACGTTCAAGGAAACAACGACTTGGCTAAGCGACAACTATGTAAAAATCTCAGTTGATAACGGCGCCATCGAAACACGCAAATTTTACCGAATTACCGCTGACGCGATTTATTTAGTGTTTGAAGATATGCCAGAAATGCAAGGCAATAAAGTAATAACGCTTGAATATTTAGACACGTTAACACCTATTTCTACGTTGCTTGTAGCAGATATTGAAAATACCACAACCATTAATGAAAATAACGTGACTTACCCAGCAGAACTGAATATTCCATTGAAAAAATTTAACAATGTTATTGAAATTACAAATGAAACCGAGAACGCAACAATGTCATTCTATTACGCAGAACACTTTGGCTTAATTGGTCAAATTTCAACCTTTACGGATGGTCTGCAAATTATCTCGTTGCTGACATCCATTAACACAGAACCAGCAATTGAATTAACGCTACCTGTTATGAATCAAGCTACACACGAAAAGGAAATACTCACATTTGAAGAGCGCATTATGTTTGACCCATTATCGATGTATCATCCAAAATTCACAGACACAACTGCAATCTATACAACACTTCACCAATCCGAAGAACATGAACTAGGTATAATCGAAATTAATTTACCGCAACAATTCACGAATTTAATTGTTGTACGCACAGGCGATTTAGTAAAAACGATTAGCGGTGATTTTAGGGAAATTGTCGATTGGAAACTTTCACCAGACCAAAAGCATATTGCGATTTATAGCAGTGACGGCCACGACTGGCAAAGCGAAGAATACTATCAATCTGATAACCTTGAAATCTACCATTTGGAACAATTGTTAGAAGTAAAAACTTATACAGACGAGGAATTAAACTTGCTTCATTCAACGATTCTTTCGTATCATTGGGTAGATCATGACACACTAGAATATGTAGTGCCAGATGTTGAAGAGCCTTCCTATCCTAAATTATTTGTAGATTGGATGCACGCTGACAACCAGCCAACGAAAACATTGCAAATAAAATTTGAATAAAGAATGGGCGTGTCCGAAATTTCTGGACACACCCTAAGCTTTTTATAACTCCGCTTCAATTTTCGTTAACAATGCCTCGCAGCCCTCTACACATAAATCATACGTCTCCTGAAAATCCCCGCTATACCAAGGATCCGGAACGTCCTTTTTATGATGTGTTAAATCTAAAAAGCGAAACACCTTCGCATGCCCCTCTGCACGCAGCATCTCTATCGTATTTTGCAAATTACTGTCATCCATACATACTAAGTAATCAAATTCCGTTAAATCTGTGCTACGTAACTGGCGTGCTTTCATGCCACTTGTAGAAATACCGTATTCCTGCAATTTTGCCTTTGTCCCGCGATGTGGCGGCTCCCCGATATGATAATTGCTTGTACCGGCTGAGTCCACTTTAATTTGACTCGTCAATCCGCGCTTTTCCACTAAATCACGCATCACCGCTTCTGCCATAGGTGAACGACAAATATTGCCTAAACAAATAAATAACACACGCTTCATTTAGCTCACTCCTTTAGAAAAGTTACCATTATGTACCAAAAAGAAGCTGCACGAAAAATCGTACAGCTCACGTTTTATTTTACTTCAGGATGCTTTGCACGTAACTCATTCGTTAAGCGCACTAATTCTTCTTCTAAAAAGTGCACTGATGCTTCACGGCCCTCTTTACCAGACTCTACTGCAAATGGCTTACCGTAAATTAAATAGCCCTTTTGACGCTTAAATACGCCCTTCACATCTTTTGGCCCGATATAAGCAGCTGGTAAAATTTGTGCTTTTGATAATTGTGCAATCGTGACCGCACCCGCTTTTAACTCTGAGTTTTCAGAGCTACGCGTACCACTCGGGAATATCCCAACAATTTTGCCCTCTTTAATGAGTTGGCGTGGGATTTTAATAACACTTGGACCTGGATTTTCACGGTCTACTGGGAAAGCATTTAGTTTCGTAATTAACCAGCCTAAGCCTTTAATATCGAATAGCTGCTTTTTGGCCATGAAATGAATTTCACGTGGCATCATCGACGTCCCTAAATTTAAAATGTCGATATAGCCGTTGTGCGTACACGCTACGACGAAGCCGCCCTCTTTTGGAACGTTTTCTACACCGTATACTTTTGCCTTCGAACCGTTGACACCTAAAATTGTTTTAACTACACCTGCAATAAATTTATACACGTTTTTTTCCTACCTTATCCGTTCATGATATGTCTATTGTAAGCGATAGTGATACTTACACTCAACCGAAACTATTTTGCGCTCGTTTTTGCAATTGCCTCTACTAAGTCTGGTAGCCAATCTTGTAAGTTACTAAATGTAAAACCTAAGTTCGTTGCTTTGCCATTTTTCATGTACCAAGATGCTGGTACTGCGTATGGTGAGCGGATTTCATCTGGTCCAAGTAAAACAATTTTGGCACGCTTATTCGTTTTTTCTTCGATTAATGCAATTAATTCTTTTAACGAAATAACCCCGTTTGCTGTTGCATTGATTGGTCCTTCTACATCCGCCGTTCCCGCCCATGCTAGAAACTTCGCCGCTTCCGTTGCTTGTATGAATGACATCTCGGCATCCGTATTCACAAACCCAATCGGTTCCTCATTCAAGATGCGCTCCACATGAAAGTGTAGGCGACGTGTGTAGTCATCCTCACCCATCACAATTGGAAAACGAACAGCGACTACCGGGAACTCGGCATACTTGTAAAATATGGCCTCGGCTTGTCGTTTGCCCTCACCGTAAGTAAATTCAGGCGTATCCCCCATACGAATTTCATAAGTGTACGGATCAAAATCACCCTCTGCATGCGGGTTGCCGTTTGCTTCATACGTTGACAGTGTTGATGTAAATACTAATTTTTGAATGGAACCATTGAAAATTTCGCATAGCTGTTTTGCTTCATTTGGCGAGTAGCAAATATTATCATACACCACATCAAACTCCTTGTTTGTGAGTGCTTGTTTAAATGCATCTGTGTCTTTACGGTCTACTTTAATATGCTCGACCTGATGACCAAAAGGATTTTCTGACATCCCGCGCGTCACAATTGTTACCTCGTGCTGTGCGGCTAGTAATTGTTCGACTAATTTTTGTCCAAAAAAGCGTGTACCACCTAATACTAAAATTTTCATTGCCTTCACTCCATTCCAATTAAAATATCTAAATCAATGGTAATTTGTTGTAGCTCAATGTTTTCTTTATGCTCAATATGCCAGCCCATTGGTGTCATTTCTAGTAGCTTTTGTACTAATGATTTTTCAAGCGGTAACGTTTGTGTTACACGTTTTACCTCTACTTGCTTAAAACTCGCCTTAAAGCGCTCAACGGTTTGCTCGTTTGAATAACTTTCCTTTTCTGAGTCCTCAAACGCTTGTACACGCAGCTCCTTTAAATAGTTTTCCTGTGGTACGACTTTAATCAGCTTACCACCTGGTTTTAATAGACGTTTAAATTCTTCATAATTGGCTGGCGATAAAATATTTAAAATGACATCAAATGACGACTCGTTATACGGGCTGTTCGCCAAGTCTCCTACACACCAGATTTCATCATTATAAAATTTAGCCGCTGCTAAAATACCTTCTTTTGCAATATCGACGCCGACACCAACTGCACCATCTAACTGCTGACAAATCCGATGTAAATGGGAGCCTTCCCCACAGCCTGTATCTAAAAGTACCGGATTTTTCATGTTTATTTCCCCGGCAATAGTTTGTTGCATTGTGTCATAAAGCCCAGATTCAATGACTGCATGGCGTGATTCGAATAATTCCTTTGAGTACATAGACTGCATCGGACGACCCAGTAAATAAATATAGCCTTGCTTGGCAACATCAAAAGAATGGTTCGATGCACAGCTCATTTTCCCTTCATTGTTCATTGTCACTTGTTGTTTGCAAAGTGGGCATACAAAAATTTCAATGGCTTGTTGAATTTGCTCGATGCTTTGCGCTCGTTTTGATAATAGACCCATCAGTTGAGTCCTCCTTTGTTGTTGTTCTTAGAATCGTACCATAGTTTGTAGAAATTAAAAAAAGGAAATAGCTCTCACTACTCCCTAGAAAAATACGACTCTATTTACCTAATTCCTTCGTTGTGACAAATTCATAGTCTTCTTGCTGTAAATATTGAAGAATAGCTTCCAATGCATCTGCGGATTGTTGATGAATATCATGCATTAAAATGATGCCGCCATCTTTTGCATTCGCCTTCACGTTCTTTAACGTTTTTACAGGATCCTTATGGTGCCAATCCATCGTATCAATATTCCATAACACTGAGTTTAGTTGAATTTCTTTGCGAACACTCGCATCAATTGCGCCATATGGTGGACGATAAGAGGCTGGATACTCTCCAGTTGCCTCAAAAATTGCATCACTTGTGCGATCAATTTCATCGTGCATTTGCGCTGGATTTAATTTCGTTAAGTTTTTATGACTCCATGAATGATTCGCGACTTCATGGCCTTGATCATGTATCATTCTCACCACATCTAGGTGCTTTACAACGTTTTGACCTAACACAAAAAATGTCGCCTTCACATCATACTTTTTTAGAATAGCTAATATTTGAACGGTACTTTTGTCATTCGGTCCATCATCAAATGTAAGGGCTATTTGCTTGCGCTCTTCTTGTGGCTGAGGCTCTGGTTCCTCTACAGGTTCCTCTTTGAACGCTTCTTTTACTAATAATTGATTAACTGCTATGTATGTTCCACAATCATGAATAACACGTGGGAGTCCACCATTCAACAGATAAAATGGCGGGTTCCAGTTTATTTGATTCCATGTTTGTAGTGGAATTTTCTTCACAAATTGTTCATAACCATGTTGTTCACTATACGTGGGATTTCCCGCTACATTTTCTGCATTTGCAGGTAGTGACAATTCCGACCAACGAAAAACAAGTAAACTTCCCAATCCAAATAAAATACCGAGTACTACTAATTTCCTGCTCATCTTGCTGACCTCCACTCGTCTATTCTATTTACTTAGACGTATGAAGGATATCAAAAAGTTGATAATTTATAAAGTGAAACTTTAATCAGCGGGGATTTTTTACTGTCTCTAAATACGGAATAAATAAAAATGCTCGGTAAAGTAAAGTACCGAGCATCGTAAAATAGTATTTTATTAGTAGGCCGTCCAACCTGCATCTGCCGTAATCACAACGCCATTTACAAAATCCGAATCTTCCGTAGCTAAAAATAAAGCGACACGCGCGATATCCTCAGGCTCCCCTGTTCGTGGATTAAAGCTAGCACCAGCCATCGCACGACCAATACCAAATTCATTTGCATTATTAAAACTTGCGCCAATATTTGTGTTGACGCCACCTGGAGCAATTGCGTTACACTTAATGCCCTTTTCTGCATATTGGAATGCGGTATTTTTCGTAAGACCGACAACGGCATGCTTCGCCGCAGTATAGGCTGCGCCAGCACGTGATCCGTAAAGACCACCAACCGATGCAATATTAATAATCGTTCCAGCACCTTTTTCTAAGAAAATTGGCATTGCCTGACGAATCCCACGCATGACACCTTTTACATTCACATCAAAAACGCGATCCCACAGGTCATCTTTGACATCGCCCGCTGGAGAGAAATCATCCATAATACCGGCATTATTCACTAAAATGTCTAGTGTGCCATAACTATTTTGCGCTGCTTTAATGAGCTTATGAATATCCGCCTCAATCGCTACATTTGACGCAATCGCTGTTGCCGTACCACCAAGTGCAGTAATCTTCGCTACTGTTGTACCTGCACCTTCAAGCGTTAAATCCGCTACAACGACCTTCGCACCTTCTTTTGCAAATAAAATAGCGATTGCCTTCCCCATACCTGATGCTGCCCCTGTCACAACTGCTACCTTGCCTTCTAATCTCATGAAAAACCTCCTAAACAGAAATTTTTACTACGCTTAGTATTTCGACAATTGCTATTCAATAACCTTTATTAAGAAAAGCGCTTCACATGCATTTGTAAGTAAAATCGAAAATAAAAAAGCTAAGCAGACAATAATAATCTGCTTAGCTTTATGTACTAAATTGATACTGGCTTATTCGCTTTTAGTGTAGCACTCTTTTTGTTCATTGAACCTTCTAATGTAACAAATAATGTCTGGATGTCAGTTTCTGAAAGAACCTTACCTTTTAATGAGCTTCCCCATTTTTTCAGCTCGCCCACCTTCAAGACATCTACACCGTCTGACTCAATTTCAATCTTTTGAAACGAGCAACCATCCGTAAATAACACGACCGATTGAAATGCCTGTTCATCCACTTCTGGTAATTGATCTTGTAGTGCATAAATTAGACGCTTCGCTTCATGAATTGGATTTTCAAATGCTCGAGATTTTTCTTGATGTAAAAGCTCTTTCCATTCAAGATCCTGCTCACGCCCATTAATCCAACCCGATTTTTCTTTTAAATTCAACACATAAATACCGGATTCATGTAACAGTAACCCACTAATTGTTTGTAATTCACCGTTTACTGGTACTTGTACATCGACTAACACTTTATGGCTACCATTAACTTGGTCGAAATCATTGACCATTTTATACATCGTGCGGATTTTTTTGTTTGCTACCATATCTAAATATGAATAACCCGTCAATTTATAGAAAGCAGAATTGTCATGACGGTATATATTTACCATAAAATAACCTACGATTAAAATTACTAAAATGATTAGTATGAACTTCACTAGGCTCACTCCTTGCATCATGCATCATTACTCTTCATTCTAGCAAACATTATAAGCCTTTGCTATACACCTATAGACCGCTTTTACTGCTACAATCGCCCTTTAGGATTTGCAGTAAATAACAGAAAAGTACTAGAAAGCATCATTTTTCAATGCTATTTTCTATGGCTTTACTAGCGGAACCAGCTGCGCTAACTTTTCAATTGTATAGGTTGGTCGAATGTTCGTAACAGGCTTCTGTTGGTATGGATTTAACCAGCATGTGTCAATACCTGCTACAGCGCCACCTGTAATATCTGCGCTATATGAATCCCCAATAATCATTGCCTTTGTTGGATCAAAATTTGGAATATGATCAAATACATAGTCAAAAAATGGCTTCATTGGCTTTTGATAGCCGGTATCCTCCGACACAAATACTTGATTAAAATACGGTGCTAATCCCGTTACTTGTAAACGTTTGTTTTGCGTTTCAGATATCCCGTTTGATGTAATGTATAACGCATGCTTCGGAGCTAGTGTCTGGATGACCTCCAATGCCCCTTCAACAAATACTTTACTCTCTGCTAAATAGCCACGGTATTCGGCATCAAGTGCTAATCCATCTGCTACGTGGCCAAAGTGTTCAAACGTCTTACCAAAGCGTGTAGCCATTAGCTCCTCACGTGTAATACGCCCCTGCTCTAACGCATGCCAAAGTCCACCATTAATTTCGTGATAGACCGCTTCCACTTCAGGCGTTAACGTGAAATTATGTGCTGCAAATAGCTTCGGTAACGCCAATTTTTCAGCGGCTTTAAAATCTAATAACGTATCGTCTAAATCAAAAAATAAAAATTGATAATCCTTCATTTTACTAAAATCTCCATTTCGTACAGTGTAATTCATTTACAATATCACAATCGATTTAAAATGATAACTATTTACACCACTTATTCCTATCGTGTAACATGCCTATAGTGAAAGTTTAGAAAGAAGGTAACCTTTATGGGTTTTGATGTCGATCCACAGCTCATCATTATTTTAGTGGGCTTCGGATTTTTAGCGGCTTTTATTGATTCAGTCGTTGGTGGAGGTGGCCTCATTTCATTGCCAGCACTTATGTTCAGTGGGCTTAGTCCGTCTACAGCCGTTGCAACAAATAAGCTTGCGAGTTCAATGGGCTCGTTAACGAGCACGATTACGTTTTATCGTTCAGGTAAATTAGATTTAAAATCGGTGTTAAAATATGTGCCTTTTGTTTTTATTTGTTCAATCATTGGTGCATGGATTGTCCATTTACTCGATCCGAATTTATTAAAACCACTGATGCTTATTATGTTAGCGGTTGTTGCCGTTTATACGATTTTAAAGAAGGATTGGGGTGGCATTTCGGGTGTTAAAAAGCTCTCAAAGCCAAAATACATCCTATTTTTTATTGTTATCGCATTCATTGGCTTTTACGATGGCTTTTTAGGTCCGGGTACCGGTTCATTTTTAATTTTTGCCTTCCTCATGGTCGGCTACGACTTTTTAAAAGCAGCCGGTAACGCCAAACTACTCAATTTAACGAGTAATATTGGGGCGCTACTAATGTTCTTATATTTAGGACAGGTCAATTTTACATACGGCATTATTATGGGCTTATCGCAAATAGTCGGGGCCGCTGTTGGCTCACGCTTTGCTTTAAAGCGTGGCAGTGGCTACGTGCGCGTGCTGTTCATTATCGTGACCTTCACACTACTCGCGAAAAATACGTATGATTACTTTTTTTAATGAATACAAGCGCTAAAGCGCCCTTTAAGCCCCGACAACGGTTTACAGGCCCGACTAGAAAGTAAACGTTCTACCACTTTCGACGGTGGGACCGAAAAGCTCGAGGGGCTGGCGCTTTAGCCTGGACGTATAGAAAATTATGTAAAGTTACCCAGGGTGCGATAATTTATAATTTCCTTAACAAGAACAAAAAGCTTGCTAGTTTTGTGCTAGCAAGCTTCTTTTATAGAAAACTAATAATGAAAAACCACACGACTGGTACAAATAATGCTGGTAACATATTCAGTGTTTTACTATCTTTAATTCCTAAAATCGAAAGGCCTGACGCAAAAATAAGTACACCCCCGATAATCGACACTTCTGCCATTAAGCTATCGGTTAAAAATGGCTCTAAATACCCCGCTACTAAGTAAATACCACCTTGCCACAAAAACAGTACAACTGCCGCAAACATTATCCCAATCCCATACGTTGCAGCTAGTGCCATTGAGGTGACAAAATCAAGCGTTGCATTTGTTAATAAATACGTATGATTATTATTTAACGCACTTTCAATCGGCCCTAAAATCGATAACGTGCCAATACAAAATAATAAGATGGCCGTTGAAAGTCCTTTACTTAAATTTGAGTTACCAAAGCGACCAACAAGCGTATTAAATTTCCCATCTAAATCAAGTGCTGCACCTATAAAGCTACCAATAGCTAAACTCATAATAAACAGCACTGGGAATGTACTGTTCGGCATATTTTGCACGACTGCATTCACGCCTAATGCTACCGCAGCAAAGCCCATCGCATTAAATAGCGCTGTTTGATATTCCTCTTTAATTCCCTTTTTTAACACCGTCCCAATGAGCGTTCCTAAAATGATGAGTATGGTGTTGACGATTGTTCCAAACATACGCACTTTCTCCTTAGATTATGTATGAAAAAACTCCGGAAAATTCCGGAGCTTCATCGATTATTGCATTTCTTTTGTTGGTCCCATTACTGGTGGCACTGTTAAGCCTGATTGGCGTAGTAATACCGTCATTTGCCCAACATGATGTGTTTGGTGAGTAATGACCATACGCAGCAAGGCACCGCGCTTCATCATACCGCCAAATGCCGGTACTTCTTCTACTAATTCCGCCTCTGTTAGTGTGGCTGCTTCTTTTTTATAAGCTTCTATTACCTTTTCATACATTTCCGTAATTTCTGCCATCGTTTCTGGCTGCTTCATATCCGGTCCTGGTGCTGGGATTTGTAAGCCAGCAAATTGACCAAATGCGCCTGCTACACCAACTAAATGCCAGCTTAACCAACCTAATGAATTGTGTCCTTCAACAATTGCCACATCCATTTTATCATCTGGAATGGCTTGCATCACTTTTAATGCACCTTTTGACGCCATGGCCCACTCTTGAACGAAATCTTCTGCTACACGATACATAAAATAGCCCCCTTTATTAATACCTTTATCATACAAAACTCTTGTCCATTACGCTATTTTTTGATAAGCATGAAAGCGCCAAATCGTTTTTTTAAAATTTTTATACGTCCCTATCCACCAAATAATCGAGTAGCAATTGCCACGTAGCTACCTTTTCATCAAATGATTTTATATTCTTTCCTGGAATCGGGCTTGTGGATGGCATTTTTTCATAAGACCGCTTCTCTAGTACCTCTAATCCTACATGCTTTTTAAAGACGTCAAAGCTTTTGCCACCATTAAATAACACAAGTTGGATTTGTGGATACGTTTCGAAAAGTGTTTCAAAATCATTCGGCACTTCATTTTTAATCGTGGCGTCTAAACTCCCTTTACGCTCACAGCTTGCGATCGAATCCCATAGTCCAATTTTTTTCGAGCGTAGTAAAGCAATTCGTTCCTCATAGTTTTCAGGAATGGCTATTTGAAAAAGCTCACCAATTATTGGCCAAAAATGATTTCGTGGATTGCCGTAGTATTGCTGTTTCTCAAGTGACTGTTTCCCAGGCATCGAGCCAACGATGAATACACGTGTTTGTTCATCAACAATTGGCGGTAAAATATTTTTTATTGGCTGCATGCATTCACGCTCCTTCTACATACAAGTAGTATAATGAAGTGCTTGCGTCAGCACAAAAAGGAACGTCCCAAAATTTCTTTTGGCACGCCCCTCTTTGAAAAAGTAGTCCAATTTTTTACTGTTTAATCTGAACTTTTTGGATTTGGTAAATACCTGTTGCATCTACTGAGAAGCCTGTTACATTTTTCGCATAACCTGTTAGATACGCTTGGTGATGGATAAATGCAGCGGGTGCTTCTGCATTAACGATGTCTTGTGCTTGTTTGTAAATATCTGCACGTACCGTTTCATCTGTTTCTATACGACCTGCTTCTAATAGCTTATCTAGCTCTGCATTACTGTAACGTGTACGGTTGTTGTTCCCTATATCAGATGAATGGAATAACGGATAAAGTGCGCCGTCTGCATCTCCTGTTGAAGGAGCCCAGCCAAGCATGAACATGTCATGATCGCCTTTAGATGTTTTTTCTAAATACGCGCCCCACTCCATTACTTCAATCGTTACTTCAACATTTACTTGTTTTAATGCTTCTTGCATAATTACCGCAATTTGTTGACGTTGCGGGTTATCATTTGTCCAAATCGTTGTTTTGAAGCCATCTTTAAAGCCTGCTTCTTCTAATAGCTTTTTCGCTTCATCTACGTTTGTCGTTTGCTTTGTAATGTCTTCTGAATAACCCCAAACCATTGGAGATAATGGGCCAAATGCTTCTACACCAAAGCCATCATACACACCATTTAAAATTGCTGAACGGTCGACAACTTTCGAAATGGCTTGACGAACTTTTGCGTTATCAAATGGCGCTTTTTCTGTGTTAAAGCCTAAATAGGAAATCGATACAGACGGTTGCTTTAATACAGAAGCAAAACCTTCTACTAGTGGTACTTCAGTTGGTTGAACTGGATCGATAATATGCGCATAGCCAGCTTCTAAATCAGCTGCACGTGTTGCACTTTCTGGTACCGTTTTAAATACTGCTGCATCGTAAGCAACTTGCTCACCCCAGTATTCGGTATTTTTCACTAAACGGATTTCTTGACCTGGTGACCACTTTTCTAACTTTAAGAAACCTGTACCAATTGGACTTTCGTTACCATAAGCACGAGCGTCACCACCCGATTCCATGCGTTTGTAATCTTCTTCAATCACAGCTGGACTCATAATATTACCGCCCGGATGTGTTAAAGCAAACAATAATGGTCCATATGGTTTTTCTGTTTTAATTTGTACCGTATACGCATCTACCACGATCACTTCTGTAATCGGTTCGAAGTTAGTTAGACGTGGTGAGGCAATTTCTGGATCACGTAAACGATCTAAGTTAATTTTTACAGCTTCCGCATTAAAGTCTGTGCCGTCATGGAATTTTACACCTTGACGTAATTTTAACTGTAATGTTAAATCATCAACGTATTCCCAAGACTCTGCTAGTAACGGCTCGATATCACCTGTTTCAAAGTTACGTACAACTAACGTTTCGAAAATATTACGTTGTACGTTTGAAGATGGCACGTCATTTGAACCGTGTGGGTCTAACTCAACTGCCTCTGATAATACTTCAATGACTAGCTCGCCACCTTGTGCGTTGTCTGTCTCTGTGTTCGTATTTGTATCTGTTGCAGTCTCTGTTTCCGTACCAGAATCTGTTGTCTTATCTGTGCTTTCATCATCGTTACCACATGCAGCTAACACTAAAACTAGAGCAAATGTTAATAAAATCAAAATTCGATTAAACTTCATATCCATTCCTCCTAACATTTCATAGCTAAACTGAATTTTCAGTTTTTTATATCGTAACGTTACCGCATTTAAATTGCAATACTATTTTCAGATAATTTGTATTTGTTTACTAGGTTTATTTAATACTATCTAGTAAGTTATTGCATTATATATTTCCTATACCCAAAAAAAGAATCACATTATACATGTGATTCTTTTGCAAATTGTTTTTCGTATACAATTCTTCCTGCTACAACGGTTTTAAGCGCGGTCGTTTGCAAAATTTCTTCTGCCGTACATGTTAATAAGTCCCGATTTAAAATTGTAAAATCTGCATCATAACCAGCTTTAATAAGCCCGCGCTCTGATTCCTTACAAATAGCCTGTGCACTTCCAAATGTATACATCTTGACGGCTTCAAAACGCGTCAGCTTTTGTGCTGGCGTATAACCTTCATGCGTAGCGCTCGGCTTTTTACGTTCGACCGCTGCATAAATCGTTTCAAACGGGCTGATTCCTTCAATCGGCGCATCTGTACCAGCAGCGCAAATGAAGCCCTCATCTAAAAACGTTTTCCATGCATACAGATGCCCTGTACGCTCATGCCCTAACTTATCTAATACCCACGGAAAATCAGAGGATACAAACGCTGGCTGTAAATCTAAAATGACCGGTAGCTTTTTCATACGCGCTAATTGTTGCTCTGATACATAGCAGCAATGAATTAACCGATCGCGCTTGCCTTGTGGTACTGGGTACTTTTCTAAATAGGTAAGCACTTGTTCAACACCCGCATCCCCAATTAAATGAATCGCAACCGCTTCATTATATGTGCGCGCTAACTTTACAAGCGCTTCTACCTGCTCATTTGTATGGATAAGCATCCCTTTATTTTCTGGCTCATTGGCATACGGTTCGAGTAACGCTGCCGTTGAACCACCAAATGAACCATCTGCATAAAACTTCATGGCTCCTGGCTCAATAAACGGTGTGTCAAATAGAACATTGTCTTCTATCATCTGCTCAAATACCGAATGATGGCGCAGTAAATTCACACGGAAATGCTTACGCTGTCCCACTGTGCGGTGGTATGCCGTTAACGGATTTGTGTACGTACCGAAATAGCCCATTTCCTCTGTATGGCCACCCGTTAATCCGTAACGGTGCATATCTTCAATGGCAAGCTCTAGGGAATGTACGAGACTCTCTATATACGCCTCGCCTTGCTGTTGAAATGTTTCTGATATCACCTGCATCGCTTGTTCGTATAAGAGCCCATTTAAATGTCCGTTACTATCACGGCCGAACTTACCGCCCGCAACATCTTTAGTGGCTTCTGACACACCAGCTCGGTCAAATGCAGCTGAATTACAAAGGGCAACGTGGTGACAAATACGATTTAAATATACTGGGTTCGTCGTGATTGTATCTAGCTGTTCTTTCGTTGGGACGCTCCCGTCGAAAAATTGATTTTCATTCCAGCCATCACCGATTAGCCATTGTCCGTTCTCTAGCTTACTTGTAGCCTCCTGAACGCGCTGTAAAAGCTCCTGGCCACTCGTTACAGCCGTTAAATCCAAACGTTTTAGTTTTTCCCCGTGACCAATCATATGCAAATGACTATCGACAAAACCCGGGTACATGACTGCCCCCTGTAAATCGAGTATTTCATCTGCTAATGGCTGCAAATCTTCGAGCGTTCCTGTCGCAAGTATCTTCTCGTCTTCTACAAGTACAGCCTGAACGATTTCTCCTTCTTGTTCCATCGTATAAATCATGCCATTTGTCCACAGTTGCTTCATTGTAGTGTCCCCCATTCTACATATCAAAGTCTTGTCGTTTGTACGGCTCCCCGATGTTCATATGATCTAAAATTGATTCATATGAGCCTTTATGAATAAACGTAATTTCCTTTAACTCCGGAAAATTTTCAAAATATGATTTTGTTAGTGTTTCCACAAACATGGCTGCCCCTGCTGAGCCTTGAATCGTATACACATCATCGCCTAAATTTAAAATCAGACTCTGATTCTCCTGTTCAAATGTATAATCTAGTAGTACAACTTCATGCTCATTAACATTTTTAAAAATAAACGGCACTAAATTGGCGTCATTGCCGGTAAATTCGATTTCATAAGGCATGGTATATTCCGCATTACCATCTGCTTTATAAAGTAAAATTGTTTCTGATTGTTGTAAGTTTCCTTGCACTGTATCCGGTGTATTTTCCTTGGTCCCACAAGCTGCTAGCATAGCGCTCATTACGAGTACAAATAATAGCTTTTTCATGCCTTCAACTCCCTATGATTATTTTAACCATTACGATAGCTAATATAGTCGTAATTTTCAAATTAAAACCCCCTTCCTACTAAATGAGCAAAGGGGGCAATTGATTATTTAATATAGCTTCGAATTTCTTGAATAATGTCTTCTAATTCACGGTCTGTCGTTTGAATGCGAATGAATTCACTTTCTAGTGCATTAAACTCTTCCACAAAACGTTGACGTAATGCTTCATCATTTAATTGATCATCTAAGAAACCACGACCGCGCGCGTCTAAACGCATTTGGCGCTCGCCTTCTTCTACCTCCAAATAGAAAATATAGTCGGGCTTACGTATCGAATAAAGTTCAGTTTCATATTCATATTTCGCATCAACACCTTTTGCGCGGTGTGATACGACTGTATCGATGAAGTGACGAATGCAGTAAATGTTGCCATCATGCTCCGCCATTTTTTCATTAATAACTGTTGTTAACTGCACATTTGACGCTAAGTAGTATAAATAGTGTGCTGTTGGTGATTGATGGAATAACTTTTCATCGATATCATGACGATTTGATGAAAACGGATAAGGTGGTGATTTTAATAAGGATGAACCTAGATCCTCAAAATGTAACTGATCGCCGACTGTGCTTGTGCCACAGCCATCTAAACCTGTAATAACAACTAACTTCCCCATAACAGTCATCTCCTTTTATTCATCAAAAATGTACCATATTTAGTGAATTAGGTAAACGAATCTTGGAAGACTGTTAGTTTTTTGTCACAACATTTTTCCTAGCTAACTTAATGATAGAAAATAAAATGTTTTCTAAATATATTGACAACATTTATTCACTAATCTAATATTAAGGAACACTAAATATTCTAAAACAGGAAAAGGAGGCTATGACCATGATGATCCCGATTGTAAAATTACACACAAACCATACAACATCATATGAGCCTACCCTTACCCTTTGTTTTAATTGTGCATGCGTACGTAAATAAAAGGCACAGGTATGGACGTACCTGTGCCCTTTTTCGTTTTGACACCTTTTCGAAAAATCGGATAGGTGTCTTTTTGTTTATTTAAACAAAAAACGATGCCCATTTAGTGTAAAAAAACTTAAGGAGGGCTTTGTATGACGACTTTCATGCAGCGAAAACTATTAAGACAGGATCTCTATGATGATGGGTAGCTACCCTAGCGAAACAACAAAGAAAGAAGGTACACAGTAAATGTTCAATGTATTTATCAAACTGAAATGGTTTTTAAAAGAGTACCGCAAACAATATACGCTAGCGATTACATTGCTAATCCTAGCTAGCTTCATCGAAGTATTACCACCTTGGATTTTAGGTGAGGCCATCGATTTAATGACGAATGGCAATATGGACAGCACACAGCTATTCAAATATGTAGGCTTCATCCTACTAGCAGCAGTCGGAAGCTACGTGCTTAACTTTGTTTGGCAATATCAGCTCTTTGGCGGCTCGATTGCCTTAGACCGTATTTTACGCAAAAAGCTAATGCACCAATTTTTAAATATGACGCCAACGTTTTATGAAAAAAATCGTACAGGTGACTTAATGGCCAAAGCAACAAACGACTTAAATGCCGTAACGTTAACAGCGGGCTTTGGGATTATGACGTTAATCGATTCAACCGTATTTATGGCGCTCATTATTTTAGCGATGGGCTTCTTTATCTCATGGAAGCTAACATTCTTTGCGATGTTGCCAATTCCCGTGATGGCAATCATCATTCAATATTTAGGGAAAATCGTGCACGAGCGCTACATGACCGCGCAATCGGCCTTCGGTGAAATGAACGATAACGTCCTAGAATCTGTTGCGGGTACACGTGTCATTCGTGCCTACGTACAAGAGGCAAAGGACGAAGAGCGCTTTAGCGACATGAGCGAAAATATTTTCGCAAAAAACATGCGCGTTGCTTACATTAACGGAATGTTCATGCCAATCACAAAAATCGGAACAGGAATTTGTTATGTCATTGCGCTTGGTTACGGTGCGGTACTTGTATCAAACGGCGAGTTAACAGTAGGTCAACTTGTCTCGTTTAACGTGTATTTAGGATTAGCAATTTGGCCAATGTTTGCCATTGGTGAGTTGATTAATGTGATGCAGCAAGGTAGTGCTTCTTTAGACCGTGTACAGGATACGCTTGAATACGAGGCAGATGTAAAAAACCCTGAACATTCTACTGCTTATACGACACCTAATTCAATCGGATTCTCGGAGTTCACATTCCAATATCCGTTATCACAAGCAAAAAACCTACAGCAAATCTCGCTGAATTTACAAAAAGGGCAAACGCTTGGGATTGTCGGAAAAACCGGTGCCGGTAAGACAACATTCATTCGCCAGCTACTACGTGAATATCCACTTGGTGACGGACACATCGTTATTAATGATACCGATTTAGCACAGATGAACAAAGAGCAAATTCTCGACTGGATTGGCTATGTACCACAAGACCATGTCCTGTTCTCACGTACAATTCGCGAAAACATCCTGTTCGGGAAAGAAGATGCGACGAAGTCTGAAATTGATGAGGCGATTCGTTTAGCAGATTTCGAAAAAGACTTAACGAACTTACCTCTCGGAGTAGAAACACTTGTAGGTGAAAAAGGGGTTTCCCTATCAGGCGGACAAAAGCAACGTGTATCGATTGCACGTGCATTAATTAAAGACCCAGAAGTATTAATTTTAGACGATTCGTTATCCGCGGTAGATGCGAAAACGGAATCAAAAATTATCGAAAACATTCAAACAGAGCGCGCTGGAAAAACGACGATTATTTCGACTCACCGCTTATCAGGGATTCAACATGCCGATGAAATTATTGTGCTAGACGATGGCTTGATTGTAGAACGCGGTACACATGAAGAGCTTCTTCAATTAGGTGGTTGGTACAAGGAACAATACGACCGCCAGCAGCTTGAGGAGGTAGAATAATGAGTACGTCAAAAAGACTTTATTTATACGCAATAAAATTTAAAAAACCGATTTTAATCGGATTATTCCTATTAACACTTGGTGTTTCGACAGATATCGCAGGACCATTTATAGCGAAGTATATTATCGACCATTACATGACTCCAGGTAGTATTGAAGTTGAGCCGATTGCAATTTTATTATCAATTTTCTTCCTACTGTCAATCTTAACGGCTGTGTTCCGCTATGCAATGAACATTTTCTTACAGCGCGGCGCAAACCATGTCATTCAACAGCTACGTAAAGACGTATTCGGGCATATTCAAAAGCTACCCATTGAATACTTCGATAATTTACCGGCTGGAAAAGTCGTAGCCCGTGTTACAAACGATACCGAGGCGATTCGTAACCTTTACGTAACCGTTCTTTCTCAATTTGCCAACAGCTTCATTACCATTGCAGGGGTATATATCGCGTTATTTATATTGAACTGGCAGATGGCGTTAGTTGCGCTTGCTCTAATTCCAATCGTCTATATATGGATGGTACTGTATCGCAAATATGCATCGCAGTACAACCATGTTATTCGTACAAAAATCGCCGACATTAACGCAATGATTAATGAATCCATTAACGGGATGACCATCATTCAAGCGTTCCGTCGTGAAGAACAAATGAAAATTGAATTTGATGAAATGAATGATGAGCATTACGAGTACAATCGTAAATTATTATTCCTTGATTCTGCGACAAGTCATAACTTAGTAAACATTTTACGTTTACTTATGTTTGCCATATTCGTATGGTATTTCGGTACGCAGTCAATGACACTACCAGAAGCTGTTTCAGCAGGTACACTGTATGCGTTTGTTGATTACATCACACGCTTATTCAACCCAATCACAAACATGGTCAACCAATTCTCTCAACTAGAGCGTTCACTTGTTGCCGGTTCTCGTGTATTTGAGTTACTCGATCAAGAAGGTGAAGATGTGAGCCTTGAGCGCATCCCACGCTATAAAGGGAATGTTGTATTTGACAACGTCTCATTCGCTTATAAAAACGATGAATACGTACTAAAGAATATTAACTTTGAAGCAAAACAAGGCGAAACCATTGCCCTCGTTGGTCATACGGGCTCAGGGAAAAGCTCGATTATGAACTTACTGTTCCGCTTTTATGACCCACAAAAGGGTAGCATTATTATTGATGGGCAAGACATTACAAAATTACCGCGCCAAGCGATTCGTGAGCATATGGGTATCGTATTACAAGACCCGTATCTATTTACCGGAACGATCGCATCAAACGTGAGCTTAAACGATAAGCGCATCACGCGTGAAACGGTAGAAAAAGCGTTAGAGGCAGTTGGTGGGGAGCGCGTGTTATCGAAATTTGAAAAAGGCATTGATGAGCCAGTAATCGAAAAAGGTAGCACCCTTTCATCTGGTCAGCGTCAGCTCATTTCATTTGCCCGCGCACTCGCATTTGACCCAGCCATTTTAATTTTAGATGAAGCAACGTCGAATATTGACTCTGAAACAGAGGAAATTATTCAGCATGCGATGGACGTGTTAAAGAAGGGGCGTACTACCTTCATCATCGCACACCGTCTCTCAACAATTAAAAATGCCGATAAAATTTTAGTATTAGACCGTGGTGAAATTGTCGAAGCAGGTAACCACGATGAGCTTGTCGCCCTTGGCGGAAAGTACGAATTAATGTACCGACTTCAATCAGGCGCACTCTCTTCATTATGAACAAAAGCGCTAAAGAGCCCGTTCAGCCCCGACAGACTTTGGAGAGCCCGACGCAAAAGTAAACGTTCTACCACTTTTGCAGGAGGGTTCGAAACGTCCGAGGGGCTGGCGCTTTAGCCTAGACGTAGAAACTTTTATGCAAAATTATCCACAATAATGAACAAAAGCGTATGGAATCTTCAGCTTGAAGACGCCATACGCTTATTTTATTGGATCTTTTTATTTGGCCAATACGACCATTTACCAAACACCGTAATCAGTGCTGGTACGAGCAGTGGACGTACAACAAATGTGTCGAGCAATACCCCTACTGCTGTAACAATACCGAATTGTACTAATAACTGAATCGGTAATGAGGCTAATACTAGGAATGTACCTGCTAAAATTAAGCCGGCTGACGTAATTACGGCACCTGTTGATGCGATACCATTACTAATGGCCTCTTTATGTGGCACACCACGTTTACGGTTTTTCCAAATATCTGAGATCATGAAAATGTTATAGTCATTCCCTAAGGCGATAATAAATACAAAACTATAAAGCGGAATCGCACTAGACATCGCCTCATGCCCTAGACCGTAGTGGATAATTAACCAACCTGCGCCTAATGCGGAGAAGAACGAAATAACAACAGTGATCATTAGTTGAATCGACGTAATAACCGCACGTAAATACACTAATAATACCACGAAAATAATAATAATCATGACGGGTTGGATTAACTTTTCGTCACCAAGCTGTACAACCTTTTTGTCTAATTGTGAGCTTGTTTCGCCGCCAATCCAGAACTCACCATTCGTTAAGTTGCTGTCAGCTAAAATCGTTTTCACGTCTGTCTTCATTTGCTCAACATCATCCATTGCAGCATTTGAATACGGATCTTTATTTAAATCAATTTCGTAGAGCTGCATCGCTTCATTCGTTTCACCTGTACGTACATCTTTTACTAAGCCAACATACGGCAGTGCTGCTAATTGCTCACTAATGTCTAGCTCTTTTCCTTGTGTATCGACAAGTAATTGAACTGGTGCTAATTCACCTGCTGTGAAGTTTTCTTCAATAATGGTGAAGCCTTCACGCGATTGCATATCTTCTGGGAATGAAGAAATTAAATCATAATTATATTTAATGTTTGGTGCATTTAATGCTAAACCAATTAAAATCACACCCGTCACACCAATAACTAACCAAGGTTTTGACGTAACAAATTCCCCAACCATACGCATATAACGGTGATTTTGCTTACGTGGCTTGACTGGCTTGTTTTTCTTTAGTGCATAAGCCTTGTCACCATCAACTGTACGAGGGATGAACGGCCAAAACGCGCCTCGCCCTAAAATACCTAGAACAGCTGGTAATAATGTAATCACGGCAAAGCCTGTTACAAGTACCCCGAAGCTAAACGGAACAGCAAAACGTTGGAACGCCCCGTAGTCCGCTAAACCTAATGTTGCTAGACCAATAACAACCGTTAAACCACTCATGACAATCGCACCCGTTGATTCACGAACAGCTACTGCTAGTGCGGTAAATTTATTTTCTTCCGTTAATAAAATATCACGGTAACGTGTAATTAAGAATAAACAATAATCTGTCCCTGCACCGAATAGCAGTACAATCATAATCGCTACTGCCTGCGCATCCTTATCAATCCAGCCATTTTCAGCCATCGCACCAAGTAATGGGCTTACGACTAAGAAGGCAATCCCCACAACTACTAAAGGAATAACCGCTAAGATTGGCGAACGGTAAATGACAAGTAAAATAACTAAAATAATAACAACTGTCGCAACCATTAATTGAACGTCAGCTGCTTTAAACAGATCTGTCGCATCAACCGAAATCCCTACAGGTCCTGAAAAACGGGCGTGTAAGCCATCCTCTTCTAAATTTGTTTCATATGGATTTTCACCGAATTGTGCCTGTGTTTTTTCTGTTAATAAATTTAAATTTTCTTTAAATACTTCTGTTGTTTCATCTGCTGAGAAAAAGACCGGTGTGACAATCGCCGCGCCATTTTCAGATAGAGAGCCCATTAACGCCTGGACCGGCATTTCGTGGAATGGCGGTATGATTTCCTGTCCTTGTAATGGATTTTCAGCTAAGTCTTTATATAATGCTTGGATATTCGTTAAATCTTGTTCCGTTAAACCTGATTCCTTATACCATGTAATCAGTAGCGGTATGCCACTATCTGAAGCAAATTGCTCTTCAATAATTTGGCCCGCCTTTACAGATGTATAAGTTTCTGGAATCTCTTCTCCAGCGTAGTTTTCTACACTGTTAATTTGCGGGAAAATGAATGCTAGCGCGACAGCAAAAATAAGCCATAAAGCAACAACGACCCAACGCGTATTTTTCCCACCCATGATGCTTCCCCATTTTTCTAATGGATGTTTCGACATCTGTTCAACCCCTTCTTTTATGTTCAATTCGTTTATAACAATTACCTACGATGAATAATACCCATTTTTAAGGTTATACAAACATTGTACACGGAAACGAAAACATTTGACAAGTGTTTTCTTTTCGGATTCAATAGAAATAATTATAATTTTTTTAAAGGAGGTGTAACTTTGACTGGAAAAACTTACTCCATCCAACAAATAGCGGATTTGACGGGACTTTCCAAACAACTTATCCGTAAGTGGGAAGACCGCTATCAAATTATTCAGCCAAAACGTTTAGCAAATGGCTACCGTATTTATACAGATACCGAGTTACAAACGTTAACCGCTGTGTCTGAACTGACAAATAGCGGATTAACGGTAAGCCAAGCGATTGAACGTTATACAAAAGAACAAGCACATCATGAACAGGACCATACAACTTCTATTCGCCAAGCAATGATTCGTGCTGGCACAGTTGGCGATGAACAGCAATTGCTGCATTTGCTTGAGCATGCACACCATAAATTTGGCGTTGAAAAATTGCTCGAACAAATCATTGTTCCCTTTTTACGTGAAGTCGGTCAATTATGGTGTGAGCATGCCTGGGGTGAATATCAAGAAGCCATCAGTAGCCAAACGGTACGTGATTTTTTAGCGCATATTCGTCGCCATTACTTCGTACAAGCCAACGCTCCACTTGTATTAGGAAGCTGTCTACCTGGAGAACGACATGAAATTCCGATGCAAATTTTGCTTATTCAGTGCATGCTGCGTGGCTATCAAACATTGATGCTAGGTCCTTCACCAGCACCAACTGCCATTCAATCGACAATCGCCTTAAAAAAACCTAAAATCGTCTTATTAACGGGCACAACAGACATTGCATTTACTGAGCATGCTCAAGCCGTTCACATGCTCGATAAGCTAGCACAAGTTCACCAAGACATTATGTTTTACATTGGTGGTGCGGGCTCTGAAAAATATTACGAACAGTTTGGGCTACAAGCATTAAAATTATCACGTAAGATTGATGATATTTTTGCAGCTGGCGCGAATGCCTAGACACTGGTATAAGGCTAAAACTTTATACTTTCTTACCTACTAAAAAATCCGCGATATGAATATTCATACCGCGGACTTTTTTTATGCTTCTACTAATGGTTTTTCTGTAACGTTACGAATCATATAATCAAATGCGCCAAGTGCTGCTGTTGCACCTGAACCCATTGAAATAACGATTTGTTTGTACGCTGCATCTGTGCAATCCCCTGCAGCAAATACGCCAGGCACATTTGTAGCACCATGCTTATCTACAATAATTTCGCCGCGCTCATTCATGTTAACCGCACCTTGAAGGAATTCAGTGTTAGGTAATAATCCGATTTGGATGAACACACCTTCTAACGTGATATGCTTCTCTTCCCCAGAAATAGCGTCCACATACGTTAAACCGTTTACTTTATCTGTACCCGTAATTTCTTGTGTAAGTGCATTTGTAAGTACCGTTACATTTTTTAAAGAACGTACGCGCTCTTGTAATACTTGATCGGCCTTTAACTCTGCGCTACGTTGAATAAGCGTCACGTGATTCACGATACCTGCTAGATCGATTGCTGCTTCCACGCCTGAGTTACCGCCACCAATTACTGCTACGTTTTTACCTTTAAAAATCGGGCCGTCACAGTGTGGGCAATACGCAACACCCTTGTTTTTAAACTGCTCTTCACCCGGTACACCTAATTGACGGTAGCGTGCACCTGTTGAAAGAATAACGGTTTTCCCTTGTAATACCGCCCCGTTTTCAAGTGTTACTTCAACGAAATCTTTTTTCTCGATTTTCGCTGCACGCTGAGATTTCATCACATCGATGTCATATTCTAACACGTGTGCTTCAAGGCTTGATACGAATGCTGGGCCTTCTGTAGCCTTTGTGCCGATAATATTTTCGATTGATAAGGTATCATTCACCTGGCCACCGAAGCGCTCTGCTACGATTCCTGTGCGAATTCCTTTACGTGCTGAGTAGATTGCAGCCGCTGCACCCGCAGGACCACCACCGACAACAAGTACGTCGAAGGGATCCACGTTATCAAACTCCGAACCGTCTGATACTTCACCAAGCTTTGTTAAAATGTCTTCTAATTCCATGCGACCGCCACCGAAGTTTTCTCCGTTTAAGAACACCGTTGGAACCGCCATGATGTCACGTGCTTTAATTTCGTCTTGGAACGCGCCACCTTCAACCATTGTGTTTGAAATATTCGGGTTTAACACTGCCATAATATTTAACGCTTGTACCACGTCCGGGCAGTTGTGGCATGTTAAGCTCACATATGTTTCGAATTTCATCGGCTGTTTAATTGCTTGAATACGTTTCACTACAGCTGCATCCACTTTTGGTGCACGTCCCGAAACTTGTAATAATGCTAAAACAAGTGATGTAAATTCATGACCAAGCGGTAACCCTGCAAATAAGATACCTGATTCTTCTGCACCTACTTTGTTAATGCTAAAGCTTGGTGTGCGTTCTAATAAGGCGTGCTGTACGGTAATGCGTGGTGACATTTTTTCTAATTCTTCTACTAGGTTTAACATGTCCTGAGACGTTTTATCGTCAGCGACACTCACTTTAATCAGTAAGTCCCCTTCAAGCATCGTTAAATACTGCTGTAATTGCGCTTTAATTTGATTATCTAACATAAAATCCCTCCTAATTATAACTAAAAATATAGCGACAAAAATCAATCCGTTAAGGTTGGTTTTTGCCGCCATGAAAGTTCTATTTAAACAACGATTGCTTGTTCTTAGATTTTACCTACTAAGTCTAAGCTTGGTGTTAACGTTTCGCCGCCTTCTTGCCATTTCGCTGGGCAAACTTCACCTGGATTGTTACGTACGTATTGAGCTGCTTTAATTTTGTTAACTAAAATTGAAGCGTCACGGCCGATACCACCAGCATTGATTTCTACTGCTTGTACAATACCATCTGGATCGATGATGAATGTACCACGTTCTGCTAAACCGTCTTCTTCGTTTAATACGTCAAACGCTTTAGAGATTGTGTGTGATGGGTCACCAATCATGATGTACTCGATTGTACCAATTACATCAGAATTGTCGTGCCATGCTTTGTGTGTGAAGTGTGTGTCAGTAGAAACTGAGTATACTTCAACGCCTAAAGATTTTAATGTAGCGTATTCGTTTTGTAAGTCACCTAACTCAGTTGGGCAAACGAATGTGAAGTCTGCTGGGTAGAAGCACACTACAGACCATTGTCCTTTGAAATTTTCTGAAGATACGTCGATGAATTCACCTTTTTGGAACGCTTTTGCAGCGAATGGTGCGATTTCTTTACCGATTAAAGCCATGTATATTTCCTCCTCGAATGTATGTAAATGATTAACATTATAATTATTATAAAATAATTATTATTACGATTTAAATTATCTTACATTATCCAATTTTAGTCAACCTCTGTTCGGTAATAATAAGAAGTGTTACTTTTTGTTACTCTAACTATCTGGTTTGTCACCGTCCTGCGAACATCCATCGAAATGTAATATATTTTCTCTCCTACGTTTATTTTCTCTAATTTTAAACAATCAGGTAAATTTAATTATTCTATATTTTTTTACCCAATAACATTAAAACCAATAAAAAAATTTTTTTGAAAATACAAAAGAGCGGGTTCGTTGTAACCGAATCCGCTCTCCCCCCCCTGTATGCCATTCTCGCTTAATATCCATAAAGGTAAATAATTGAGAAAAACTAAAATAACTTTTCTAACTCACTTGTATGATCAACTAACTTGTCGAGCAACTTATTGAGTCGGTTTACCGATACTGATACATCTTCAACCATGGATAACAACTCTTCACTGTTTGCCGCATTACTTTGAATGCTTGAATAAAGTGACGAGAAAATTTGATTTTCTTCAGTGCTTACCATTTGCAGATGTGCTACTAGTTCATCCAACTGTTCAATTTTTTGGCGTGAAAGCTCGGTCCCTTCAATTAACAAGTTAATTGAATGACGAGCATCATCCATTTCAGATTTACTTGTTTCAATCGTTGTCGTTTGCTGGTCATTGCTTTCCTTCACAAGTTGAATCTCACCTTGAAGCTCCAATAAAATATCACTAATTTTACGTGTAGCTCCTATACTTCGCTCTGCTAATTTCCGTATTTCATCATCTTTTGAAGACACCAAAAAGAGAGTGTCCGGTAAATGAATTCCGGACACTCTCTTTGTAGTTTGTTAATTAGTTTGTAAAAGATAAGACTGCGTTTTTATATTGTGCTACTACTTTAGCAGCCTCATTTTTTGTTGTATATTCGAACATACGAATGTCATTTTTATTATTGAATACGGTTACTACCCACATATTTTTTCGCTCCCTTTTAATTAGTTTGTGTATGATAAAACGGCATTTTTATAGTTTGCTAATTTTACTGTTGCTTCTTTTTTTGTTGTGTATTCGAATATACGAATATCATTTTGATTGTTAAATACGGTTACTACCCACATGTTTCATTTCTCCTTTTTTATAAAACTGTATTATAAAATCGTTCATTCCCCAATGACGTTTGCAACTTGTTATATAACAACTTCTTGAATCCTATTCTACTCCGATTTTTATAAAAAGAAAGTGAAATGTCTGGCTTTTCACAATGTGTTCATAATTAAAACGCTTACTTTGAACACTTTGTGACACCGGTATTTTCCTCGTTCTAAATCGAAAGTAGAGAAAAAAATCGCGAACGAGCAACTTCTGTTCTAGTACAGAATAAAAGCGTTTTCATCGATTTTGCTTTTCATAAACTCCATTTACGGGTATACGTACTTATGTGTAAAATTAGCTAAGAGATGATCGAAATGACAGAACAACAATTATTAAATGATGGCTACCGGAAATACACTGGAGAAAAAATCGATGTGTTTTTCTCAGCAACGCTTTGCGCTTTTTCCAAAGCACAATTCGAGAAAAATCCTGATTATCAGGATGTATTAAAATAATTTTTAAAGCCTTTTGAAAAGACAAGAAAGCTTTTCAATGGGCTTTTTATCCTTTACCAATCAAATTTATGGAATTTTCCAAGTTATATTTATATAATGGCTAAGAAATTAGATACACATAGGAGGGTTTTTATGAGCATTTATAATTATTTAGTTGAAAAGCCAAATGGTGAAATTTTATCAATGGAAACATACCGCAACAAAATAATGCTAATTATGAATACAGCAAGTCAATGTCAATTTACATACCAATACGAAGATATGCAAAAGCTTTATGAGAAATACCAGCAGAAAGGTTTGGAAATTTTATCGTTCCCTTGTGATCAATTTGGCAACCAAAACCCAGAAGACGGGGAAACGACAAAGACCCAATGTAAATTACAGTACGGAGTGTCTTATCCAATTTTCGATAAAGTGGAAGTAAACGGTGTAAAAGCGCATTCCTTATTCAACTATTTAAAGCATGAAGTTGATTGTCCTGAATTTGAAAAACATTCCATGCAGCAAAAATTATTATTTAATCATATTCAAGAGAACTATCCCGATTATTTAATCGGTCGCAATATCCGCTGGAACTTTACCAAGTTTTTAGTAGATTCAACAGGGAAAGTCATCAAACGCTTTGAACCCGATACTTCGATGCTTGATATCGAAAAGGCGATTGAAGAGCTTCTATAAACAAATAAAAACAGATGAAATGACCCGTTCGTGGTCCATTTCATCTGTTTTTTTAAGCTTTACGATTTAAAAAGCCCATTGCTGTATTTGTCCATTGCTCCACCTGTGCTTGACGCTTCGGATCATCCGCTGCTTTTTTTATTACTTTAGACGTTAGGGCCTGCGTGGAATCATTGATTTCATTTAACACGGTGCCTGTATTTTTCAACGATTGAACAACGCCCTGCACTGACTCCTTTTTATACTCGATGTCTTGCTTCATTTTATCAGCTGTTGCTGCAAGCTGAGTTGTCTGTGTTTGAATACCATTCATTTGCTTTTGAATGCCATCTGCGTGCGCAAGTAAGACCGTCGCTGTATTTTTAAACGGGACAATGACCGCAACGATACAGACGATTAATACAACAACCGCGATTGCGACAATAATAACAGATGCTAATAACCAACCATTCATTCCAACGCCTCCCACTTCGTTTTCTTTATTCTATTATATATACCCAATTTCCCACTAGTGATAAATAAGAAAATCCACAATCAAATATATTTAAATTTGATTGCGGATTAATTTTTATAAGTATCGGCGTGCGCCAGAATAGTTTCTTTTATATGCGCCTTGGTTCATGTTTTCAATTTTTACTTTTGACGCATAGTGTGGTGCATGGAGCATTTTACCCCCACCAAGATAAAGTCCTACGTGGTATACCTTCCCTTTACCGCCATTATAAGCGAAAAATACAAGGTCGCCCGGCTGTAAATCTTTTTTCGCTACTGCCTTACCACCCTTTGCTTGGTAGAACGAATCACGCGGAATCATAATGCCGTGTGTGCGGAATACCGCATATAAAATACCTGAGCAATCATAGCCCCAAGAAGATGTACCTGCCCATAAGTATGGTAAGTCTAAATAACGTTTGGCCTCTTTTATAATCGTTTCAGCTGTTGGTTTTGGTATATCACTATACTTTTGATACGTTTTTGCATCGCTTTTCTTTAATAATTTAATGCCTTTATTTGGCGTTTCGACATGATAGTACGTGTCATCTGTCTTAACTACCGGTAAAATCGTTGCATAACTAATTTCTAAGAACTTCTCTTTATTGATTTCGTTTATTAATGTTGTTTTCTTTGCCGTTACGACTGCAATCGCACAATCATCATAGTTTTTCGTTGTAACAGCAACATGTGATTCTGGCACCCATCCTGGATAACCAGCCTTTAAATACGGCACATACTGATCCTTTGCTGCAATTCGAGACCATTTTCCTTTCTTTTCTATAAGCGTTACCTCATCGCCATATAATGCCTGTGTATCTGTTTTCCCAACAAGCCATTTTTTTTGCATGATCGATAAAGATGACACCCATTTTTGCATGTCTACTGGATCTTTCTTTGATGGATAATCAATGTTACGTGTTTGATTTGATTTATTCCACATATTTGTTACCGCGACATCGACAACATAGCGCTTTTTATCCGTCTCCACAACACAGCTTTCATACACTGGCTCTTTAGGTTCTGTTAGACGTAATGTCGGCTCTAAAATACGTGCTAAGTAGGAAACAAAATCTCCACGTGCTATCTGTGCATTCGGGTTAAATTTTTCATTTTTTGCTGGAATAAAAATTCCATTTGCAATAAATGCTTGAATCGTAGCATACGCATCGTGATTTGTCTTAATATCTATATAACCTAATTTCGATTGACCAGTTAATTGATACACTTGTTCTAACGTTTTCACCGCTTGAACACGTGTTACTATTGCATCGGGATTAAAATTGCCTTCAAAGCCCGACATAATACGAGCTTCGGTAATCGCAGCAATAACCGGCATTCTTTCATCATCTTGTGCTATGTCTGCATATGTAGGGATTGCACTTACTTCTAGATCTAACTGTAATGTACGCACTAAAAATTCAGCCATTTCATAACGTGTTAAGGCTTCATTTACTCGGAATGCTTCGTTCGGTGTTATTGTAATCCCACCGTAATCACTAAGAACCACCAGCTCTTGTTCTAATTTTGAACCGTCTCCCACATCGATAAATACCTTCGCTTGCCCACTCGTATGAAAACTAAAAAATACTAAAAGCATAACTACAATTTGAACAATTCTCTTTGTCATTATTCTTTTCACTCCTATTCATTTCTCTAAAATATTATTCTAACAAATATTTCCTCCCATATCTCATATAATCGAATATTATTCAGAATAAAATATTTTTTCGAAAAATATATATTGACAATCAGTTTACTGGGATTTAATATTAGGTTCACAGCAAGCAACCAATTAAATATTTCTTATCAAGAGAGACTGAGGGACAGGCCCTGAGACGTCTCGGCAACAGCTTATTAGCCTCGTGCCAAATCCTGCAAGTAATGACTTGAGAGATAAGAACAAAAGTAGACTTTTCAAACTTTCGTATCTTATTTTTAAGATGCGAAAGTTTTTTTTATGAAAAATTTCGCATTGTATTCTAATAAAGGTGGGCGTTAAAATGATTGAATTTTCGAATATATCAAAGTCATTTAAAATAAAAGATCGTGAAGTTCATGCGGTTCGCGATGTGAACTTAACCATTGAACAAGGTGACATTTTTGGGATTATCGGCTTCAGTGGTGCTGGCAAAAGTACGCTACTGCGCTTAGTCAACTTACTTGAAAAGCCTTCTACAGGTACTGTCAAAATACAAGGAACTGATTTAGCATCGCTAGCTCCAAAAGATTTACGCCAATTACGTCGCCGCATCGGTATGATTTTTCAAAATTTCAACTTGATGACATCACGAACAGTCGCTGGCAATATTGCCTATCCACTTAAACTGGCTGGTACACCAAAAGCTGAAATCGAGCGACGTACAACAGAGCTTTTAAAGTTCGTGGGGCTATCTGAAAAAGCAAAAGACTACCCCGAACAATTATCTGGTGGGCAAAAACAACGTGTCGGAATTGCCCGTGCACTTGCAACGAATCCAGATATTCTCATCTGCGATGAAGCAACATCCGCACTGGATCCAGAAACGACAGCTGATATTTTAAAACTGTTAAAACGAGTAAATGAAGAATTCGGCATTACGATTTTACTCATCACCCATGAAATGCATGTTATTCAGACGATTTGTAATCGTGTCGCAGTCATGGAACAAGGGCAAGTGATTGAACAAGGAGATGTGTACGAAGTGTTTACACAACCACAGCACACAACAACGCAGCGTTTTATTCAATCGGTGCACCAAGATGTTCCTTCACCACAGATCTTACAAGAGTGGCAACGTTCTGGTGGGCAGCATTTATACCGCGTATTATTTAAAGGGTCGCTCACACATAACCCGCTACTCTCTGAAATTACGCAAAAGCATCACGTACCATTTAACATCATTTATGGTTCCGTACGAGAGCTACAACAAAAATTATTTGGTAACTTGCTCATTTCATTCCAGGGTGAGGACGAACAAATAAAGAAAGTCATCGAAGAGCTTTCACAGCAAGTTGACGTAGAGGAGGTGCTATTAAATGAAGGTTGATTGGAGTACATTTTGGCCAAGAATTATTGAAGCAACTGGCGAAACACTTTATATGGTTATTTTGACGCTTGGTTTTGGTTCAATTCTTGGTATTTCCATAGGAATACTTTTATTCGTAACACGTGAAAATAATATTTTAGAAAGCAAGTTAACATTTAACGTACTTAATATTTTAATCAACATTGTACGCCCCATTCCGTTTTTAATTTTCTTAGTAGCAATTTCGCCGCTAACACGAATTGTTATGGGAACAACAATCGGTACAAGCGCAGCCGTATTCCCAATGACAATTGCCGCAGCATTCGGCATTGCACGTATTGTAGAAACAAACTTAATCAGTATCGACCCGGGTGTTATTGAAGCGGCAAAAGCAATGGGTGCGAGCCCACTGCAAATTATCTTTACCGTGTTAATTCCAGAAGCATTAGGACCACTTATTTTAGGGTTAACCTTTGTAACAATTAGTTTAATCGATTTCTCAGCGATTGCAGGTACAGTTGGTGGCGGTGGTTTAGGTCATATTGCCATTACTTATGGTTATCAACGATTTGATGGCTCTGTCATGGTTGTCACCGTCGTCATTTTAATCGCATTAGTACAACTCGCACAATGGCTCGGCAATACATTAGCAAAAAAAATCTTAAGACGATAGGAGAACTATACTTATGAAAAAAATCTTATTAACAGCCCTAACAGCATTATCAGCTTTCACATTAGCAGCATGTGGTGATGACAAAGAAGTCGTAAAAATCGGGGTAAACGGTGCAGATGGTGCACAGTGGCCAATTTTAGAAGAAAAACTTGAAAAAGAAGGCATCGATATTGAATTAATCGAGTTTGCCGATTATACACTACCAAACAACGCATTAGCACAAGGTGAAGTAGACTTAAACGCATTCCAGCACATTTCATTCTTAGCAAGCTATGTCAATGAAAGTGGAAACGAGCTTATTCCACTTGGCTCTACAGTATTCGCGCCTCTTGGCTTATACTCAGAAAAAATTAAAGACGTAGGCGAAATTAAAGAAGGCGATAAAATTGCGATTCCTGATGATCCATCTAACCAAGCACGTGCACTACGCTTACTTGAATCAGCTGGCTTCATTGAATTAGCCGATGATTTCGGATTATTCGGTGATCCAACAAAAATTACGGCAAACAAATTAAACTTAGACATTATCCCAATGACAGCACAGCAAACACCACACGTACTACCAGATGTAGTTGCAGCAATTATTAACAACGGGATTGCCGGTCAAGCAGGTTTAAATCCAGGTGAGGACCCAATTTATCGTGAAGTTGCGGAAGATGAAAATGCCTACCCATATGTCAACATTATCGCTGCACGTGCAGAAGATAAAGACAACGAAGTGTACAAAAAAATTATTGAACTTTACCATACAGAAGAAATTGAAAAAGCCATTCAAGAAGATACAAACGGTGGTCAATTTATGACAATCTTAACAGATGAAGAATTAGAAAAATCATTCGAAGATTTAAAAGTAATATCTAAATAAAGGGAGGAATTACCATGACAGTAACAATTGAAAACGAAACAATCATTCATTCAGTACAACAACAGAGCGAGAAATACATCACGACGAGTAAGGCCATTCACGCCAAACCAGAAATCGGAAATGAAGAAGTATTTGCAAGCGCACAGCTTGTTGCTTTACTACAAGAAGCGGATTTTGACGTTCAAACGGCTGTTGCTGGTCATGAAACTTCTTTCTACGCACAAAAAGACAGCGGCAAACCGGGACCAACTATTGCTTATTTAGCAGAATATGATGCGCTTCCTGGTTTAGGCCATGCATGTGGACATAACATTATCGGCGTTACAAGTGTTGCAGCAGCAATCGCTTTAGCTGAGACAATCGATACAACGGGTGGTAAAGTCGTTGTACTTGGTACACCAGCTGAAGAAGGTGGTCCGAATGGTAGTGCGAAAGGTAGCTTTGTACGTCATGGCTATTTAAAAGATGTAGATTTAGCCTTTATGCTACATCCATCTGGTAAAACAGGTGTTACAAACGAATCACTTGCTGTTGATCCACTTGATTTTCACTTCTACGGTAAAGCAGCGCATGCCTCTGCTTCACCTGAAAAAGGTATTAATGCACTAGATGCAGTCATTCAACTATTTAACGGAATTAACGCACTTCGTCAGCACGTATCATCCGATGTTCGAATTCACGGCATTATTACACATGGTGGTGATGCACCAAACATCGTGCCAGAATATGCATCAGCACGTTTCTACATCCGTGCAACTTCTTGGCCAAAAACAGAGGAAATATCAAACAAAATTCGTAAAATTGCAGAAGGTGCCGCGCTTACAACAGGGGCAACTGTAAAAATTGAACGCTTCCAAAACGAAGTAAAAGATCTTGTTGTGAACGAAGTAACCGACCGCATTTTAGCTGAAAAATTAAACGCACTTGGTGAAGATGTTCACCCTCGTGGGCATCGTTCTCCAGGCTCAACAGATGCTGGAAACATTAGCTATGAAGTTCCTACTTCTCACGGTTATATTAAAATTGGTCCGAACGATTTAATTGGTCATACAAACGAATTCCGTGAAGCTTCAAACTCTGAACAAGGTTATAAAGCACTCATTACTGGTGCCATTGCACTTGCGCAAACAGGTCATACATTTTTACAAAATCCTGCACTGATTGACGAAGCAAAAGTCGCACATCAGCAACAATTAGCACTTAAAAAGAACGACTAAAATGAAGCCCCAACTCTTTGCGAGCAGGGGCTTTTTTTACAAATTTAAATTTTTCCACGTGAAACATTTTTCGACAACATATACCACGATATTTTTTGTGGCTTATGCAAAAAGGAGCCTCCGAAATAAATCGGAAACTCCTTTGAGTATTTATTAGTAAGCGCTCCAGCCAGCATCCGCTGCTAAAACAACACCGTTAATATATGATGATTCCTCGCTCGCTAAAAATAGTGCGATGTTTGCAATTTCTTCTGGCTGTGCAACGCGGTGCATAATGTCTTTCACGCCACGAGTCGCTTGACCTAACCCAAACATATCATAGCCTTCCATTGATTGCGTCATGCCTGTATCAACCTGCGCTGGTGCGATAGCATTACAACGAATACCTTGTGGGCCGTAATGAGAGCCAACGTTTTTCGTCATACCAGCGACTGCGTGTTTTGCAGCTGTATATGTTAACCCTGCACGTCCACCTTGTAAGCCCGAAATCGATGCTAGGTTAACGATGACACCACTTTTTTGCTCTTGGAAGTATGGTAACACTTTACGCATACCACGCATAACGCCACCTACGTTAATGTCAAATACACGGTTCCAAATGGCATCATCTACATTGTGAGCCGCTTGCATGTTATCTAATACACCAGCACAGTTTACCAAAATATCTACTCGGCCAAAGTGTGCAACGGTTTCATCTACCATACGATTGATATCTTCTTCTACAGCTACATTTACTTTTACACCAAATGCTTGTTTACCGTCTGCTTTAAATGCCTCTACTGTTGCATTTAATCCTTCTTCATTGAAGTCGGCGATGACAATTTTAGCACCTTCTTCGGCATATTTTGTTGCGATTGCTTTGCCGATACCACTTGCGGCACCTGTGATGATTGCGACTCTATTGTCTAAACGTCCCATACTAGAAACGCCTCCCTTTATAAGATAGTTTAATTGTAAACGACCCTTGGAATGTCGTCAAAACATCCCTCTATTTACGCCAAAATGTTGTACAATTCGCTTTATCAATGATGTTAAATTCAATGAGGCGACCTAATAATTCATAGTTCATTTCCGCATTCCATGGAAAACGAATTAACCCCTTCGTATAGCTTAACCCAGCTTGTTCTATTTCATCCTCAAAATGTTGCATCGTCACTTCTTCTGGTGCGAATGCTAAATGCTTTTTAGCTACACTAAAGCCTGCGATGAACGTATCATGGTCGGTAAACATTGGCTGATTCCATTTTATTTCTTTCTTGAGTTGTGGAAAGCGTTCCGCTACCCAGTTTAGTACCCGCTCTGTACGTTCACGTGCTTCCGGATTGTCAATTGTTTCGATAAACTGTTCAAATGTTTCCATGTCATCGCCTCCATTTTTATGACTAGCATAACGTGAAAACCCCATTTTGAATATACTTCAAAATGGGGTGCTTATTATTTAAACCGGATTAAATACATTGGGCGCTCTGGTCCTTCACTCGTTACAACCAACGTCCCTTCCTCTGTAAAAGCCTAGCATAATTGCTAAGCTTTCATATGAATCAATTCAATTGCTTTATTGCTTTTTTTCAAGTGATCTAATACGTCGTTTAGTTTTGTTAGCTCATCTTTTTCGACCATAAATGCATTTTCATCGTGCTGTGCAACGTATGTGCTACTTAAATATTCTTCGTTTTCTTTTGTAATTAATCGCACATAGCCAAATGTCATGCCCGCCTCTTTATATTCCACACGTAAAATATCACGATAATTGATCGTTTTCGTACGCGGCTTTGCTCGTTGAATAAACCAAATTTTTTCACCTGCATAATCGATTGTCATTTCTGTTTTATCCAGGTGCACTTTATAGCCACCAAACAATCTAAAGCTAAATGTATTCATTATAATTACTCCATTCCCAACATCATTCCCTTTATTATACGAAGTTTACGTGGGAAATTCTAATTTCTGCAATGCTTTTAGCAGGATTTTAATAAGTACTTACCAATCGCTAGGAGAAAATCTACCACATCTTCCTATCCGTTACATTCGAAAAACGAATCGCTGTATGCATCAAGGTCACGATTAATATTAATTCAAATAAGTTCGTAATGGCGTCACTACCAACATCGATTGTAACCGCGCTGCCGATTGTCATAATAATTACCCCCACAAGCATCCACCACCATTTACGCTTCCACGCTAAGAAAATAGCGGTAACGAGTAACGCTAAAACAACAATTAAAATCATCGGCGGTGGTCCTGAGATAGCCTCTACCGAACTATAGCTCGCGACACCGTAGGATTCCTGCACACCCAGTGTTAAATCCTTTAGCTCTACCATAAATTCAATAACCCATGCTGCGACCATCAGAACAATAAACGCAGCACCTACCCACGTTTTTTTAGCAAAACCAATGTTTGCTTCACGCAAAACAAAATACGAAAATAAGATTAATGTTGGTGTAAAAACCCCGTGTAGCCAAAAGCGAGCAGCACTTAACGTCTCCAATAACTCGCCTTCTCCGATAACATGTCCAAGAGCTAAAATCCCGTTATCATAAATGAGCGCGAGCACGACTAAAAATAGTACCGCCGAAGCCGTCTTTTTGTGTTTAACAATCCCCCAAATAAATACCGCCAAATAGGCAATTGCAAACAACCCAAAAATATATGGATCCATTTTAATCCCCCCATTTTTCCTTTTTCTTTCTATCCCTTACCCGCTTTCATTCATAATCAAAATTTACCCGATTAACTATTCACAAAAACGGGAAATGTTTACCAACATAACAAAGGGGGATTTTTTATGGACTTACACAACGGACTGCTCTATTGGCCTACGACGCTTGTAAAACCAACTCATACGAACCTACACATAAAAGCCCACTATGATGTAATCATCATCGGCGCTGGTATGAGTGGATTGCTGACAGCAAAAGCGCTCGTTGATGAAGGACTCAACGTCGCGATTTTAGAGCGAAACGAAATCGCCTCAGGCAGCACTTCTGCCAATACAGGGTTACTGCAATATTCCAATGACATTATGCTACACGAATTAGCGAAGCAGATTGGCGAACAAGATGCGGTACGATTTTATAAACTATGCTACGAGGCACTTGATCAATTAGAAGCAATTTCACTGAGTTTACCGGACAACGCTAATTTTATTCGTCGTCCAAGCATTTGCTTTGCTAGTAAAAAAGGGGATGTCAAAATGCTTGAGAAGGAATTTGAAATGCTCAATCAGCATGGTTTCCCGGTAGAATTTTGGAACGACATTATCGTAAGAAATCGGTTGCCGTTTCAAGCACCTGCTGCCTTGTACACGATGAATGATGCAGAAATTAACCCCTTTAAGTTTGTCGTCTATTTAGCAGAGCAGTTAAAAACGCGAGGTGTTCACATTTTTGAAAACACATTTGGGAATATTATTGAGGATGAAAGTACACATATTACGATTAAAACGATGCACGGGGACTTCAATACCTCTCGCATTGTTTACACAACAGGCTATAATCGACTGCCTCATGGTAGCTTGACAGGTGCAGATATTAATCGTTCCTATGCCATTGTGACCGAGCAAAATCCGCGCTTTGAAGGCTGGTATGAACAAGCCCTCATTTGGGAAACCGCACGCCCGTATTTGTATTTGCGGAGAACTTCTGACAACCGCGTCATTATTGGCCGACTGGATGAAAAAAAAGCGAAGCCTACAAAAGGACAAGAAAAAATTGAGGCAATGGCAGAGAAATTACTCGATGAATTGCATAGGCTGTTCCCAAGCGAAGCATTCCAAGCACCTTACAAATACAGTGCATCATTCGGTGAATCACTTGATAACTTGCCTTTCATCGGACAGCATCCCGATGAAAAAAATCATTATTATTTACTAGGCTTTGGAGGGAATGGGACGGTTTATAGTTTACTTGGTGCTAGTATTTTAGCCGATTTAATCATGGGCCGGAAAAATGACGATGCCCGACTTGTCACACTTGACCGGAAATATGGATTAACATGATAAAACGGATGTGTGAGCAAACCCACACATCCGTTTTTACGCTGTTTTTAATTTATTATTTTTCACGAGATACCACACAATCGTGACGGTCATCATCAAGGCAAAAATCACAAACTCCCAAACCCCTAAGTTAATAGCATAGCCAATCGCTGTGAATACTTCTTTTAACGTTAACAGCGACATAAATAATAGCACTTCATTGCGAATCATATACATCAGCACCACGCTATTTTTGAGCTGCTCTTTATTTAGCGGCTCACCACCATTGGGCATATTTATAAACTCCGGGAATTTCTCTACCTGTCCCAATAACAACCAAAGCCCAAAACCTAGTAGTGGTATAAAGAAAATGAACCACTTATTCGCCCAAGCATCGGCCTCTCCCATGATGTTGTAGTGACTCGGTACTTCACTTGGTAAGTTCGGGAACTGAATGGCAGTAAAGACAATTGTGAAAAGAAATACTGCGAGTGTGAATTTGTTAAATAGTTTCATATGTAGGCCGGCTCCTCTACTTTAAAAATTGCCAAACTGCACGTGGAATTAACGTTAACATTTCCACAAATGTAACGTAGAAATCGACTTTATCCGTCTTTTCTTCAAATGATTTTTTCGGTTTTGGCTTCGTTTCGCTCGTCACTGTGTCTCCTTGCAGTGGCTCTCCGTTATCATCGAATCGAATTCGTAGTGACTTACATTGCGTGAGACTTGGTGCATCCATCACTTGAAAATGTAAATGTGGCTCTGAGGAATTACCAGAATTCCCGCAGCACCCTATGATGTCTCCTGTTTTCACAGGCTGTCCAACACATACTGTAATCGAATTCGGAATTAAATGGGCAAGTAAGCTATATTCCTTGTTTGCATGCTCTATGATGACATAGTTACCCGCGGGATTTTGTTCATCCATTTGACTAGGGATATTATCAATAATCGTGTCTACTACTTCGATTACTTTGCCATCTAGTGGTGCAACAATTTCTTCGTTGTAAGCAAAATAGTTCTCATTGTGCTCGGGTGCATGAAGATACGTACAGCCATCTTGAACTTTTACAAAATCATACGCAAAACACTGCGATTCGTAAGCGTAATGATAGTTAATCAGCTCATTCGTGCCTCCCCAAAACACAAACCATTCCCCTTTAAATGGGTAATAATAGCTATTTTTCGTATAACGCTGATTAGCCTTTTTATCCGTTGTAAATGGTGTTAAAAATAAGCTTTCGATTTCGTTTGCCTTATTGAATGCAACAACAATTGCTTTCGTTTTTTTAGGATCTAACCAAATCTTTTGTCTCGCATGAGGCATATTGGCATCGTACTCTAACTGAAATTGTGCTACCCCCTCGACAAATGGAATCGCTAATTCAATAAACTGCTCATAGGTAACATAGTGTTGAAATTCAGCAGTCGTCGCTTGATAGACTTCCTCAAATTGCTGTGCTAAAAATAACTGTCCAATTTTGTCCTGTAAATTCGCCGCACGTTCCATGTAACCCCTCCGAATACAAAGAATTTTCTAACTAATTTACGTGTAAAGCTTGAAAAAGTTTCACCTAACCACTATTCAATTTGAAATAAAGAAAAATCCGCGCTCCCAAACTGACGCGGATTACTTTTAACAACATTAAATTAGGTAGCTTTTTAAAGCCGTTACCACTTCATGTGGGATTACTGTTTTACCGTCTAGTTCACTTATTGGTAACCAAAGTGGCAAATATGTACCTCCATTAGATTCTAGAAATTCCTCCGCCTGCCCCGTTCCAAACTGTCCACCAATAATTTTTGCGAAAAAATAATATTGTGTACCATTGAATGGCACGGTCGTTAATAGCTCGCCAACCTCCACCTCAACACCCAGTTCCTCGAATGCCTCACGCTTGGCACATTGTTCAATCGTCTCCCCAATCTCCTGCTTGCCACCGGGAAATACATAATACACACGTCCTTTCTTTTCACGCCTAATACATGCGACCTTGCCTTGTTCTATCAGTACAACCGCGCCACGATCTGTCACTCGCTACTTCACCTCTTATTCAAATTCTTCGATGATTTCTACCACCTCTATTGTACCGTCTACTAGCATTTCTGCTAAATCAGCATTATCGTGATTTAGCCAATAGTTGCGTGCCTGCTCTATTTTCTTTGCGAAAGATGTTCCGTCTTCTTTTGGCAATTGTTCACCGTCACCTTCAAAATAGTTGCCATCCACTCTTAATTTAACAATTTGCAGGATTTTGCGATTGTAGGATTCAAATAGCTTCTTCCATTTCAATAAATCTTCATAGCTTTTCGTTACATATAAACAGGCTAATCGCGAGGGATAATGTGGAAATTCTTGTAGTCGCACCATTTCTACAATCATCTCTCGGATGCCGCGCACACTACTTCCCATGTAGCTTAATACTACCTCTGCATCTTCCTTTGATAGTTGTAAGCCCGTTTCAGAATGGCCATTCCGTAAAATCTGAAACGCATCTTCACCTTGTATATTGCGCTGCTCCTTTTCAAAAAAGAAGCGGTACAATGTATTTTTTTCATGTTGACCAAAATAAAGAATTTGACCAAGCTGCATTTTATTACGTGTTACCAAGTGATATACATATTGTTCCTGATCATTCATAGCCGTACCTCTACTTCCATTTCAATTCATATTCATGTAAATACAGACCTTCATAGCGCACCGTAAATCTATTTTGAAGCAGTTCCATCGGTGGCTGATAGAGCGAAAATGTAAAATCAGAATTCGGACCGTCCCCTGTTTGTCCGATTTGTAATAACTGATTATTTACGGTCCTTGCCTCAAATTCATTAAATCTAGAAGTCCTTGTAATCGAACCGCCCGGATGAAAAAGACCGTTATACAAAAATTCGCCCTCTACGTCGACTCATTTACACACTCCTTTTTATCAGAAGCAAACAATAAATTCCCATTTATTTATATTTTACTCAATTTTCTGATAAAATGATACTAACCTATAATGAAAGGATTGATATCTATGAATTACACAGTAAAGGTGATTGAAAAGTAGACACGGAGCTCTTTTCAATCCTTCAGACAAAATTACATTGAAAAGAGGAACAACATTTATGTATCAAGATCAAGAATTAACGATTCGCCCTATTTTAGAAAACGATTTGGAACGTTTGTGGGAGCTTATTTATAAAGATGAACAGCCAGAGTGGAAGAAATGGGACGCCCCGTATTATCCACACAAGGCTATGCCGTATGATCAGTTTATCAAGTCGAATCAAGATTGGATTGGCGACGATAGCTATTGGGTCATTGAAGTAGATGGTATTGTACGCGGCATCGTTTCATATTATTGGGAGCATGAGCCTTCTAAATGGCTTGAAATGGGCATCGTCCTTCATGAAGCTGGCTCTTGGGGCAACGGAATTGGAACGCGTGCACTTAAATTATGGATCAATCATTTATTTAATACGATGCCACTTGTACGCGTCGGTTTCACAACATGGTCAGGCAATGAGCGTATGATTCGTGTCGGAGAAAAGCTCGGCATGCAAATGGAGGCCCGTCTTCGTAAAGTACGTTTATATGAAGGGCAGTATTACGACTCGATTCGGATGGGCATGTTACGCGAAGAATGGGAAGCGTTTAATCACTAACTTTTAGGAGTGGATGAAATGAGCATTGCACACAAGCTACAAGCAAATTTTGATGAAATGGTGCAAATCCGTAGACATTTACACATGTATCCAGAGCTATCATTTAAAGAGGTAAATACACCGAAGCTCATTGCTGATAAGCTACGTTCATTCGGCATTGATGTGAAGGAAAACGTTGGAGGTAATGGCGTTGTCGGCTATTTAAAAGGGACATTGGATGGACCTACGATTGCTTTACGCGCAGATTTTGATGCCCTACCGATTCAAGATGAAAAGGATGTTAGCTACAAATCAAAAATTGACGGTGTCAGTCATGCTTGTGGACATGATATCCATACGGCCGCGCTACTTGGTGTCGCAAAAGCACTAAGTGAAGCGCGTGACGAACTTCATGGCAATGTTGTATTCATCCATCAATTCGCGGAGGAAGTCGTTCCAGGTGGTGCAAAGGCTATGGTCGAAGCCGGTTGTTTAGATGGTGTAGATTATGTTTACGGGGCGCATGTTTCGTCGTGGTCTGAACTTGGGACGGTTCTTTTTTGCGAAGGCTATGCGATGGCTGCTGCGGATTTTTTTGAGCTCACGATTCAAGGGAAAGGCGGACACGGTGCATCACCTCACGAAACGATTGACCCGATTGTCGCGGCCGCGCAATTCGTCTTTGGTGTGCAGCCGATCGTCAGCCGTAACACAGACCCAATCGAATCTGCTGTTATTACAGTTGGTAAAATCGAGAGCGGTACAGTCGGCAATGTCATTCCAGATAAAGCCTATTTAACGGGAACCGTACGTACGTTTAATCCCGATATACGAAATCTCGTCGAACATAAGCTCAACAACTTATGTAGAGCCATTGAAATTCAGTATGATGCCAAATTAGATTTCATCTACACACGTGGCTATGATGCGGTGTATAACCACCCTGCTGAAACAGCCGCCTTGCGTGAAGCGGTATCCATTAATTTACCTGAACTACAAGTTGTAAACGTACCACCGCGCATGGGGGCTGAGGATTTTACGTATTATTTACAAGAGAAGCCGGGTACATTTTTCTTCGTTGGTGGTGGCAACGAATCCATTAATGCAGTCTATCCACATCACCACCCGAAGTTTGATATCGATGAACAGTCGATGATTAATACCGGTACTGTTTTTATCCAAGCGTTGAAATTGCATGGGGTACTTCAATAACCCGTTAAGAGTCTTAGTTTAACTAAGATTCTTTTTTAATGCCTCTTCAAGTGACAATGGTGTAATTGTCCCTTGATGGAAGTACAGCTGCCAGCGTCCATCGATTAGCTTCCAAATCGAGCTGCGATATGTATTACGATTTCTCGTCGTATCCACAATAAAATACGTCGTAAGCACAACGCCCTCGGCTAATGGATAGAGCTCAAAGTTATGCAAAGACATTTCCGACAACACCACACCTGTTTCTAAACATTCTTTTTTATCATATATATATCCTGAGCTACCAATTTCAAAAAATTCATCGGCTAACACTGCATCTAATTTTTCAGCACTCTCTCGCACATCAGGCTTAATATGACTTTCCTCTAACTTTTTGATATGGTGCTTCAAATCCATAAAATGACCCCCTTTAAAAGATTTATCCCGATTTTACTTGTTAATCTTTGTAAAGACAACTAAAATTTATAATATTCGAATAATTAATTTGAAATGGAGGTGGCAAATTTGAAAAAAGAAAAAAATGAACTTGTTGAATGGTTAAAAGTTATTGTGTTAACGGCTGTATTTGTTATTGGGATTCGTTCGTTTATTTTTTCCCCCATTACGGTAGATGGTGCCTCGATGATGCCTACATATGAAAATGGTGATCGCGTCATTGTCAATAAAATCGGAAAGACCATTTCGGATTTAGATCGTTTTGATATTATCGTTTTTAAAGCACCTGATGAACGAAATTTCATAAAGCGTATTATTGGTTTACCAGGTGATCATATCGCTTATAAAAATGACGAACTGTATGTAAATGGTGAGAAATTGGAGGAGCCTTATTTAGCAAAGTTTAAATCTGAATTAAATGGCTTTGGCGATTTAACGTATGACTTCACATTAGAGCAACTGACAGATGCTGCAAAAATCCCTGAAGATTATTATTTAGTTTTAGGTGATAACCGCCGCAAAAGCAGTGATAGCCGTGACCCACGTGTCGGATTAGTTGCTAAAGATCAGATTCTCGGTAAAGCGCATATTCGCATTTATCCGTTTACTGACATAGGCTTAGTAAATTAAATTTGGAGGTGACAACAATGAACTTTCCTATACTAGAAACCGAACGTCTCGTATTACGTAAATTAAAAATTGAAGATGCCGACGAAATGTATATCTACGCATCAAACGATGACGTAACAAAATATGTGCTATGGGATTCGCATACATCGCCTGAACAAACGAAGCGGTTTTTACAGTTTATGATTGATAAATATGAGCAAGAAAATTATGCATGGGCTGTTACATTAAAGGACTCTGATGAATTTATCGGCACGATTGATTATGTCATGCTCGACAAAAAAGAACGTATTGGCGAAATCGGTTATGCGTTATCACATCTTTACTGGGGCAAGGGCTATATGAGTGAAGCCGCAAAGGCGATACTTCATTACGGCTTTACAGAACTCCACTTAGAACGCATTCAAGCTCGTTGTTTCACTGAAAATATTGGCTCTGAGCGCGTCATGCAAAAGGCTGGCATGGTATATGAAGGAACAATGCGTAAGGCAAAACTTTCTAAAGGCACTTATTATGATTTAAAAATGTATTCGATGATCCGAGAAGAAGCGGACCTTTCGTAAAGGAGGCACTTTCATGACACAAGATTTAACAATTTCCTTAACTGACGGAAAGCTGAATATTCGTGTTGCTATTTGGATTGAACACGAAGAAAACATACTCGTCAGCGAATTTCCAAACAATCTTATTACCTTACCTGGTGGACGCGTAAAATTTGATGAATCGAGTAATGATGCCGCTATTCGTGAGCTATACGAGGAAACAGGCGAAAATCTAGAAAATATGCAGCTATTCGCGATCATTGAAAATTTCTTTACACTAGAAACTACCTGTCATGAAATCTTATACGTTTACCGAGGCACCATTCCGTATAAAGAAACGTATGTCGGCATTGATTATGACGACCAGAAATTGTACTGGTTACCGAAAACAGAAATCCACCAATTAAAACCCCAAGCGCTTGCGCAACTTATACATAAGGATGATGTAGGCGTTGTGCATATTGTGAACCGGGATTTAAATAAGAGGTATCGCTTGTAAGCATACCTCTTATTTTTTATATAGGTAAATGCGTGATTTCATTAAAGCTTTTAATGGCCCATACATTCTTTTCATAAATAATTTCCGATAAACAAGCATTCGCTAGCTTCGTTTTACCCGAACCAATTTCATCGTTAGAGAGCACCGCTAAAATACAATTAATGACCCCTCCATGTGCGACTAAAATAATTTTTTTCTCACTTCGCTGTTCTCTAATTTGTTTTAATCCCTTTATTACACGCTCTCTTAAAGCCTCTTTCGTTTCTTGATTCGGGTAATTACGGTTAGGGAATTTTTCTATACGCTTTTCGTAGCTCATACCCTCTGCCTGTCCGTAATTGCGTTCAATAAATAATGGCGCTTCGATAATTGGTAATGCATTGTTTTGCGCAATGATTTGCGCCGTTTGCTTTGCACGTTTCAAGGGACTTGTCAGCACGATTTCGTAACCACTTCCCTTTAAAAATTGCGCGCATTGTTCTGCCTGCTTTAAGCCGTTCTCATTTAATTCAATATCCGTATGTCCTTGCAACTTTCCTGCTTTATTCCAGTCCGTTTCACCATGTCTTACTAAACATATTTCCATTTTCAGGAACTCCTTTTTCAAATTATCTCCATGTTTCATCTAACTTGTCCGCATAAAATTCAATCGCCCGCTTATACGTTAAAATCGCATCGTCCCTTGTCGTGCTTGTAATGCATTTTAACAGTAGCTCCATTGCTTCACTATGCTGCCGTAAATTATGGAGTGTCATGGCATAAAACACTTTTAATGACTCATCTTCGGGAAACTGATGGATAGCCTTTTCAAAAATATTCTTTGATTTCTCGTACTCTCCGAGCGCGCGGTATGTACTACCTAATCCTAAATACGCACCGTGTAAATCGTCTTTTTGTAAATCTCCTTGAATCGCGATTTCATAATACGGAACAGCCTGTGTTTCTTCCCCTAGACAATCACAACTCCATGCGCATTGATAGTTTATATAAGCATCATTGGGATATTCATTGGCTAATGCCACAAGTAATTTATTTGATTCCTTTAATTTATTTTCTTTTCGATATTGTATTGCTTGATTTAGTGTTTCTGTAGCTGACATAGAAATACCTCCTACTTATAAATCATTTCGTATTGAATAAGTACACTATCCATCCCTAAATAGTGCTCAGTTCCATTTCTACTTACTTCTTAAATCCCAATGCGCTTAAAATCCGTCGCCTTATTCGTCACACAATGCATCCACCACTCGTTCAGCTCCTGTTCATCACGATTTGTTTCCCAACCGTTTGCTAAACAAAAAGTATCGTCCTTACTCCATATTAAAACCGCTGTAAAATCGGCCATTGTTATTGGACGAAGCTGTATCAATTGCTTATTAGTCACCATTACTAGCTCCTTTATCGAATTATTTTCATTGCGGAATTGTTTTTTCTTATGTGGATTTCCTTGAAAAAGGTTATACTTTCCTATCCACTAAAAAATAATGAGAATAAATTTATACTCGCTTCGTTGTACTCTATGAAAAAGCTTTTTCACTAAATTAAGGAGCCTAGCCTATGAAAAGTTCACCGAATAATTTTATCGATCGATTAAAAAAACAAAAGGAAGATGCCCTTGATTATATTATCGATACTTACATGCCACTTGTAAAAGCCATCGCGCATAAAATTTTGCATACCCAGTCCAAGCAAGATATAGACGAATGCATCAATGATGTGTTTTTAAGCGTTTGGCAAAATGCCGTGCAATTTCAAGGGAACACAGAGGACTTTAAAAAATGGATTGGCATGATTACGAAATATAAAGCAATCGACCGCTACCGACAATATGAAAAACGTGCCGCTCGTGAGCAATCCGATGCAGTATTACCACAGCAGCAAACAAGCTACACGACCGAACATAAAATACTCGAGCGTGAACAAAAAAACGAGCTGCTGTTTGCACTCAGTCAATTAGCTGAGCTTGATCGCCATATTTTTATTATGAAATATTATTTAGAGCTAACAAATAACGAAATTGCCGATACGCTCGGACTAACAAAGGCCGCTGTAGATAATCGCTTATACCGAGGGAAAAAGGAACTCGCACAACATGACAGTTTAAAGGAGCGCTTTATATGAGTATGAAAGAATGGATGGAGCTCGACATCGATCACTTAGAAATAGAACCTGTAACAGAACTTGAAAAACAACGTGTGAAACAACACATACTTAAAAAACGTAAAAAAACGCCACTTTGGAAGTCAATTGGCGTGGCAGCTGTACTACTTATTAGTGCTACTACTGTGACAACATTTGCCTTCCCATCTGTCGCCGCTCAAATTCCGTTTATGAATAATGTCATGAGCTACTTTAATGACGATTACGGACAATATACAAATTTCGAACTGTTCTCCGATGATTTAAGCCTTGTCGACTCGGACAATGGCGTTTCGATTTTAATCGATCATGCTGTGTATGATGGCACGAATATTATTGTTTCTTATGCTTTGGAAACAGAAAAAGACTTAGGAAAATCCATTGGCGTTAGTGGGGGCAATTGGTTTGATGTTAAAGATGCCATTGCGATAAGAGGTAGTGATTATATTATTCAAATCGATGATACACACTATGTCGGTGTCGCTGAATTCACACCTACCTTTAAAACCGGCATAAACCCTGAAACAATTGAAGTATCTTTTAAGCCAAAAGCTTTTTATAATTACGAAACTCTTCTGGAAGTGAAGGGAGATTGGTCATTTAACTTCTCGCTCAATCGTGTAGATGGCACTGTTGTTACAGTAAATGAAACCGTAAAAAATGAGCAAGTAAGTCTGACATTAAATTCAATCGAGTTTACGGATGTCTCTACCGTTTTAGCCTATACACAATTTGCAAGTGAGGACTTACGCAAAGAGTGGCTATCTGTTACACCTACCCTTACAGTAAAGGACGATTTAGGCAACATTTACGTAGATGGTTTAGGTGGTGGTGGTTCAACTTCTGACGACTTTATAACATTTACCGGTACAACTTACTTTGGCGCAATTAAAGATGGTGCAACAAAGTTATTTATTGAGCCAACAGCCATTGCTAGCTTAGAAAATGGACGTGGGCATGAAAAAATTCAGCTTGATTCAATTGTGATTGAACTAACAAAATAACTGTACGTCAACGTTGCAAACTTCTTGTAGCGTTGTTTTTATTGCTTCCTCCCCTTGATTTCCGAAAAAGAAGGATTTCAGACAAACTTTATTGAAATACTAAAAATGCGTTTTCACATCGAGAGGAGTTTTTACGTGAGTATTATCGAACAACGCCTACACGAATTAGGCTTACAGCTACCTGAAGCAACACCTCCACTTTATCACTATGTTCCTGTAACCATTCATCAAAATGTCGCTTACATTAGCGGACAAGTACCGCGCATTAATGGACAGATTCCGTTCCCTGGTAAAGTCGGACAAGACGTTACAATCGAGCAGGCCGCGGAACTCGCGGAATACTGTGTACTTAAAGCGCTTAGCTGTTTAAAAGCACAGATAGGTTCCTTAGACCAAGTTGAACAAATTTTAAAATTAACAGGCTATGTTCAAGTAGTACCAAACTTTTACGAGCCATCGAAAGTGCTAGATGCCGCTTCTGCTTTACTTGAGAAGATCTTTGGTGAAAAAGGACGTCACGCGCGGACTGCGGTTGGCGTAGCCACTCTACCAAGTAACACGCCAGTTGAAATTGATTTTATCATTGCGCTTAAAGGAGAGAACCGATGATTACATTAAAGGATATTCAAGAAGCACGAACGCGCATACAACAGGTTGTCTATGAAACGCCTATTCTTCAATCGGAGCAGCTGTCGAAATTGTGCGGCAATCAGCTCTTTTTAAAAGCGGAGCACCTGCAAAAAACAGGTTCCTTTAAAATACGTGGAGCAAGTAATATGGGTATTCATGCAATTGAAAACGGTGCCGAGTACGTCACAACAGCTTCATCAGGTAATCACGGTCAGGCCGTTGCCTACGTGGCAAATCGATATGGTATCCCTTCAACGATTGTTGTACCCGAAAATGCGAGTCAGTGCAAAATTAATGCCATCACTGGCTATAGTGGGCTCGTTGAAAAATGTGGTACCACATCTGGTGAGCGTTTGCCAAGAGCGCAGCAAATCGCCACTGAGCAAAACGGTGTCTATATTCCCCCTTACGATGACCCGCTTATTATGGCCGGTCAAGGGACAGTCGGTCTTGAAATTTTACAGCAGCTCTCAAATATTGATGCCATAGTTGTACCAATTGGCGGTGGTGGGTTGATTTCAGGTATTTTAACAGCCGTCAAAGAAACAAATCCAGCCATTCAAATTATTGGCGTTGAACCTGAACTTGCGAATGACACCTATTTATCACTACAAAACAAAAAAATCACGGCAATTCCCGCAACAAACACGATAGCAGATGGCCTCCGCACAAACCAACCAGGCGATTTAACATTCCCGGTTTTATCAAAATATTTAGATGACCTCGTACTCGTCAGTGAAGAGGAAATCCGCATGGCCTTTAGCATTGTACTCGAACGCACCAAACAGCTAATCGAACCATCCAGCGCTACAACCATTGCAGCTGCGCTTTATGGGAAGCTCAATCTACAAGGAAAGAACATCGTCACACTGATTTCTGGTGGCAATGTAGATATTGAACACGTAGATAAGCTCATTGTAGATACAACTACATTTGTTCAATAAATAATGAAGCGAAAATGCCACTAACAACATTTAGTTAGTGGCGCCTTCTTTAAAGGTTTCGAGTACGGGTAATAGTTCGAGTAAATCCTCAATCACCGCATCTGCTAGTACATCATGCCATCCAGCATCCTTTTTCCAAACACCTTTCATCCCCACATACCTCGCTGCTTTTACATCGTTTTCAGGATGGTCCCCAACAAAAATACTTGCACAAGGCGCTACTTGCAACTGCTCTAACGCCTTTAAGAAAATCCGCTCATCCGGCTTTTTCAGCCCCTCCCACTCCGATACTAAAATAACATCAAAAAACGATTCGATTTGTAATGCCCTTATATTGTCCATTTGAAATTGACCAAAACCATTTGTAATCATGCCTAACTTATAACCCGCCCGCTTTAAAGTTGCTAGCATTTCAACTAAATTTGGAAATGCTACACAGCTATATTTAAAATGCTGCACATAATCTTCTAATAGCTGCTCAGACGTGATTGTTGTCAGCGCAAATTCTTGAACAAGTTGTGCATATACCTTGTCCTTCCAAACATAACCTCGCTGATCGAGTTCGGTAAAGCGTCGGGTATATTGTTGCTTTGAGATGTGCCCCACATAGTTATGTAAACGCTCATATTGCTTTTCCACAAAAACGCTTACCGACGCATCTCGGTTTAATAACGTCCCATCTAAATCAAATAGTATCGCTTTCATCTAATTCACCTCTTTATCCATCGTCACTGTCTCCACCATAAAACCAAGCGGGCTCGGCGTAAATTCCTCTTTTGCAATATGAAATCCAAGATTTTTATAGAGGCGAATATTATCCTCTTCAGATTTACGAACCTTACAGCGTACAGTTCGCATTTGCTCTTTTTTGGCGAACTGTTCCACAAACTTTACAAGCAAACGCGCAATGCCCTGCTTCTGAAATTCAGGTAGCACCGCTAACCTTGAAAAATAAACATGATCTTTATTAGATGTCACTTTTACAACCCCTACTAGCTGCGCATCCCTTTCCGCGCCAAACATCAACACACCATCCAAAAGCTCCTGTTCAATTGTTACTTTTGATTCCACTAAGGCACTCGACGGCATTTGCTCTTGTTCATAACGTTTAAACGCTGCATGAATCACCTCCAATATTTGCTGTGAATCGCTCACCCTTCTAATTATATTAAGCATTTCAGGACCTCCTTCATTTGTATAAAAATAACATATTATATATTAAAATACAAAATAAGATTATCCTTTTTTTAATTTCATTACTCGTCTATGCGCCGTTTTTAGCTATCTTTCTTTATATCACCCATCAATCCTCACGTACCGTTATTTCTCCCCCATCTGAATGAAATTCTATATCGCCTTTCCGCGTCGTAAAAATATGAGCATTTACTGCTTCTAATGCCGCCACAGTTTCATCATGTTCAGGATTTTTATCAGAACTCGTAATGAGTGCATACATAGGCCTCACCGCTTCAATAAGCGCGGTCGTTTGCTCATTAAACCGGCCATGGTGTGGTACCTTTAAAAACGTGTGTGGCATGCGAATCGCCGTATCCATTAAAAGCTCCGCAATCCGCGGCGCTTCTATATCACCTGCAAACAAAAAACCAGTATCCCCGTGTCGTAAACTAATGACTAAAGAATGATCATTATCCCCCTCCATCGTTTGCATCGTTGGATACATCTCCCCCTTTACCTCTCCAACCGTAAGCTCACTTATTCCCGTAATTTTTTCAAGTACTAATTGCTTATTATCAATCGCCTGTAAAAATTCACGCGTTTGTTTACTATCACTTTCATAGTTCGGCACATACACATGTTCAATATCTAACGCATTTACAAGAGAATCCGCACCACCAACATGGTCCTTATCGTAATGTGTAATAACTAATGCCTTTAGCTTGTTAATATTGTTCGACTGCAAATGGCGCAAAATCTTTTCTCCGTCATCTTCTTCCCCTGTATCAATCAATACATACTCGCCTTGATGGGAAATTAGTAAGCTATCCGCCTTACCTACTTTAAAGGCATGTACAATAAAATCATCTGAGACAATCATCGCCTGCCCGCTACATGCGGTTAATGGCAATAGCATAAAAAGATACATTAATTTTTTTATCATCTATTAGCCCCTTCTATAACTCATTTGACATTACCTTAAAATGGAGAGCCGTCAATTATTCCACCAATATTAATTTATATAGGTGATCATCTGTTGTACTTTGCTGTCCACGCCCGTCTGTATTATTCGTTATAAAGTACAACGTATCCTCTTCAATCCATACATCACGAATTCGGCCTACATCATTCACGACTTCACGTACTTTACTTGTTTTCAAATCAAACGCCAATAGTGCGGTACCTCTTAGTGCTGCCACATAAAGCATGTCTTGATCATAAGCCACTCCAGACGGCGCCCACGTATGATCCTTCCCCGATGTAAATAACGGTGTCAACAGCCCATCTTGCTTTTCCGCTCCTTCAATATCCGGCCAGCCATAATTTTCACCTGGCTTTATTTCATTCACTTCATCATTTGCACTTTGCCCATGCTCGGTTGCGTACATTACTCCCTCTGGCGTCCAAGCCAGTCCTTGCGGGTTTCTGTGCCCATAACTATAAATCATGGAGTTTTTAAATGGATTATCCTCTGGAATGGAGCCATCTAAATTCACGCGCAAAATCTTTCCAGCAAGTGAATCCTTATTTTGCGCCAGCTCTGGATTCGATGCATCTCCCGTTGTTATATATAGCTTATGATCCGGCCCAATTTTTAAGCGCCCTCCGTGATGATAGGTCCCACTCGGAATTTCATCGATTAACAGCAGTCGCTCATGCCACACCTCTTCAACTAGCTGCAACAACACAACACGGTTCAACAACTTACCATCTTTATTATATGTGTAATAGGCAAACGCTTGATTCGTATCAGCAAAATTCGGTGCTAATACAAAACCTAGTAGCCCTGCTTCTGCAGCGTCAGATAGTTGTTGCTCAAATAACACATCCTGACGCGACAATTCCCCATTTTGAACACGTACAATCTCTCCTGCACGCTCTGTTATATAAAAAACGTCCTCGTGCTTGTTAATTGCCCATGGAGCCTGTAAATGATCTACAATGACTTCTAGTTGCCGTCCATCCATCTCCTGTATCTGTTCTTCACCCGTATCCTTATCATCGATTCCACAGCTACCTAATAACAGTACAATGCATATACTACCTATCAACTTCTTCAACCCAATCACCTCCTGTAGTGCTCATTTTACAGAAAATTATGTAATCAATAACAATAAAAAGCCTTTCCCTATGTAACCAAGCGCGTTGCATAGGGAAAGACCTTAAAAACCACCTTTTTTCATATCCTCAACTGTTGTATCCTTATCGGTAAACTGAACAACTAATGGCAAAACATCCGTTGCAATAGGCGTACACAGCCTTAGTCGCGGAAAAGGCACCGGTATTTGAGTATGTGATACACTGGGCGAAACAACAGCAGCTACATCGCTTAGAATTAACGGTTATCGAACACAATCATCAAGCAATTCATCTTTATAGAAAAATGGGCTTTAAAGAAGAAGGCATCAAAAGAGATTCTTTGTGGATTGATGGACAATTTGTAAATAATTTATATGAGCTTGCTCCTTTAACAAAAAAGAACCAAAGACACCCCCCGAATGGGCGACTTTGGTTCTACCATTTTTACCGACAATTATTCTTAGCAAAAGAAAAAAGCGCATAGCCTCTGCTATACGCCTGTGAATGACCCGTACGAGAATCGAACTCGTGTTACCGCCGTGAAAGGGCGGTGTCTTAACCGCTTGACCAACGGGCCATGGCTCCGAAGGCAGGACTCGAACCTGCGACCTGCCGGTTAACAGCCGGATGCTCTACCAACTGAGCTACTTCGGAACAATTATATGGTGGGCCTAAATGGACTCGAACCATCGACCTCACGCTTATCAGGCGTGCGCTCTAACCAGCTGAGCTATAGGCCCCAAATAAAACTGGAGCGGGTGATCGGAATCGAACCGACAACATCAGCTTGGAAGGCTGAGGTTTTACCACTAAACTACACCCGCAAATGGTGGGTTTGGACGGAATCGAACCGCCGACACTTAGAGCTTCAATCTAATGCTCTACCAACTGAGCTACAAACCCACAAAAAATGGCGGTCCCGACCGGGATCGAACCGGCGATCTCCTGCGTGACAGGCAGGCATGTTAACCGCTACACCACGGGACCATTTGGTTGCGGGGACAGGACTTGAACCTGTGACCTTCGGGTTATGAGCCCGACGAGCTACCACTGCTCCACCCCGCGACAATACTATTAAAACTTATGAAATTAAAATGGAGGAGGTAGAGGGATTCGAACCCCCGCGCGGTGTTACCCGCCTGTCGGTTTTCAAGACCGATCCCTTCAGCCGAACTTGGGTATACCTCCGAAATAAAGATGGCTGCCGAGGGAGTCGAACCCACGACCTTTCGGGTATGAACCGAATGCTCTAGCCAGCTGAGCTAGGCAGCCATATAAAGTTATGAAAAAATTGGTGGAGCCTAGCGGGATCGAACCGCTGACCTCCTGCGTGCAAGGCAGGCGCTCTCCCAGCTGAGCTAAGGCCCCATAAAATGGTCGGAATGACAGGATTCGAACCTACGACCCCTTGGTCCCAAACCAAGTGCTCTACCAAGCTGAGCTACATTCCGAATTTGTCAAAACATATATTGGTGCGCTCGACAGGACTTGAACCTACAACCTTCTGATTCGTAGTCAGATGCTCTATCCAATTGAGCTACGAGCGCGTAAAAATGGTGCCGAGGGCCGGAATCGAACCGGCACGGTGATCACTCACCGCAGGATTTTAAGTCCTGTGCGTCTGCCAGTTCCGCCACCCCGGCATATTTGAAGCGGAAGACGAGGTTCGAACTCGCGACCCCCACCTTGGCAAGGTGGTGTTCTACCACTGAACTACTTCCGCAAAAATGCAAGATATTTTTATACTGACAAGTTATGTAATTTTATAAAAAACTGGTGAGCCATGAAGGACTCGAACCTTCGACCCTCTGATTAAAAGTCAGATGCTCTACCAACTGAGCTAATGGCTCTTTATTAAAAGAGAATGGCTGGGGAACCTGGATTCGAACCAGGGCATGACGGAATCAAAATCCGTTGCCTTACCGCTTGGCTATACCCCAACAATAAGTTATTTATTAAAATAAATGGGGCGACTGATGGGAATTGAACCCACGAATGCCGGAATCACAATCCGGTGCGTTAACCACTTCGCCACAACCGCCATTATAATTATTGTATTTATTTGAAATTGGCAGGGGCAGTAGGAATTGAACCCACACTGACGGTTTTGGAGACCGTAGTTCTACCTTTAAACTATGCCCCTATAAATAAATGGTGGAGGGGGACGGATTCGAACCGCCGAACCCTAAGGAGCGGATTTACAGTCCGCCGCGTTTAGCCACTTCGCTACCCCTCCGACATAAAATACTTATCAGAGCATTTAGAGCATTAAAAAATAAGCGAAGCGACGTCCTACTCTCACAGGGGGAAACCCCCAACTACCATCGGCGCTAAAGAGCTTAACTTCTGTGTTCGGTATGGGAACAGGTGTGACCTCTTTGCCATCGTCACTTCACTTATTAAGTTGAAAGAATTTATTCTTTCAAAACTGGATAAACGTTTCATTGATGTTCATAAATTGTGGTTAAGTCCTCGACCGATTAGTATTCGTCAGCTCCACACATCACTGCGCTTCCACCTCGAACCTATCTACCTGATCGTCTTTCAGGGGTCTTACTTACTTGCGTAATGGGAAATCTCATCTTGAGGGGGGCTTCATGCTTAGATGCTTTCAGCACTTATCCCGTCCACACATAGCTACCCAGCGATGCTCTTGGCAGAACAACTGGTACACCAGCGGTGTGTCCATCCCGGTCCTCTCGTACTAAGGACAGCTCCTCTCAAATTTCCTACGCCCACGACGGATAGGGACCGAACTGTCTCACGACGTTCTGAACCCAGCTCGCGTACCGCTTTAATGGGCGAACAGCCCAACCCTTGGGACCGACTACAGCCCCAGGATGCGATGAGCCGACATCGAGGTGCCAAACCTCCCCGTCGATGTGGACTCTTGGGGGAGATAAGCCTGTTATCCCCGGGGTAGCTTTTATCCGTTGAGCGATGGCCCTTCCATGCGGAACCACCGGATCACTAAGCCCGTCTTTCGACCCTGCTCGACTTGTAGGTCTCGCAGTCAAGCTCCCTTATGCCTTTACACTCTACGAATGATTTCCAACCATTCTGAGGGAACCTTTGGGCGCCTCCGTTACTCTTTAGGAGGCGACCGCCCCAGTCAAACTGTCCGCCTGACACTGTCTCCTACCCCGCTAAGGGGCATGGGTTAGAAGTTCAATACAACCAGGGTAGTATCCCACTGACGCCTCCTCCGAAGCTGGCGCTCCGGGATCTCTGGCTCCTACCTATCCTGTACAAGTTGTACCAAAATTCAATATCAGGCTACAGTAAAGCTCCACGGGGTCTTTCCGTCCTGTCGCGGGTAACCTGCATCTTCACAGGTACTATAATTTCACCGAGTCTCTCGTTGAGACAGTGCCCAGATCGTTACGCCTTTCGTGCGGGTCGGAACTTACCCGACAAGGAATTTCGCTACCTTAGGACCGTTATAGTTACGGCCGCCGTTTACTGGGGCTTCAATTCGCAGCTTCGCTTGCGCTAACCACTCCTCTTAACCTTCCAGCACCGGGCAGGCGTCAGCCCCTATACGTCACCTTACGGTTTTGCAGAGACCTGTGTTTTTGCTAAACAGTCGCCTGGGCCTATTCACTGCGGCTCTCTCACGCTTGCACGCTAACAGAGCACCCCTTCTCCCGAAGTTACGGGGTCATTTTGCCGAGTTCCTTAACGAGAGTTCTCTCGCACACCTTAGGATTCTCTCCTCGACTACCTGTGTCGGTTTGCGGTACGGGCACCTCTCACCTCGATAGAGGCTTTTCTTGGCAGTGTGAAATCAGGAACTTCGTCCATACGGACTCGTCATCACAGCTCAATGTTAAAGTATGCGGATTTGCCTACATACACACCTTACTGCTTGAACACGCGCAACCAACGGCGTGCTTACCCTATCCTACTGCGTCCCCCCATTTCTCAAACGGTGAGGAGGTGGTACAGGAATATCAACCTGTTGTCCATCGCCTACGCCTATCGGCCTCGGCTTAGGTCCCGACTAACCCTGAGCGGACGAGCCTTCCTCAGGAAACCTTAGTCATACGGTGGACGGGATTCTCACCCGTCTTTCGCTACTCATACCGGCATTCTCACTTCTAAGCGCTCCACCAGTCCTTCCGGTCTGACTTCAACGCCCTTAGAACGCTCTCCTACCACGCATCCATACGGATGCATCCACAGCTTCGGTGAATCGTTTAGCCCCGATACATTTTCGGCGCAGCGTCACTCGACCAGTGAGCTATTACGCACTCTTTAAATGATGGCTGCTTCTAAGCCAACATCCTGGTTGTCTAAGCAACGCCACATCCTTTTCCACTTAACGATTACTTTGGGACCTTAGCTGGTGGTCTGGGCTGTTTCCCTCTTGACTACGGATCTTATCACTCGCAGTCTGACTCCCGTGTATAAATATCTGGCATTCGGAGTTTGTCTGAATTCGGTAAAGCGAGATGCCCCCCTAGTCCAAACAGTGCTCTACCTCCAGTATTCTCAATCACGAGGCTAGCCCTAAAGCTATTTCGGAGAGAACCAGCTATCTCCAGGTTCGATTGGAATTTCTCCGCTACCCACACCTCATCCCCGCACTTTTCAACGTGCGTGGGTTCGGGCCTCCAGTAAGTGTTACCTCACCTTCACCCTGGACATGGGTAGATCACCTGGTTTCGGGTCTACGACCACGTACTAATTCGCCCTATTCAGACTCGCTTTCGCTGCGGCTCCGTCTTCTCAACTTAACCTCGCACGTAATCGTAACTCGCCGGTTCATTCTACAAAAGGCACGCTATCACCCATTAACGGGCTCTAACTACTTGTAGGCACACGGTTTCAGGATCTATTTCACTCCCCTTCCGGGGTGCTTTTCACCTTTCCCTCACGGTACTGGTTCACTATCGGTCACTAGGTAGTATTTAGCCTTGGGAGATGGTCCTCCCGGATTCCGACGGAATTTCACGTGTTCCGCCGTACTCAGGATCCACTCAGGAGGGAATAACTTTTGGGCTACAGGGCTTTTACCTTATTTTGCGGACCTTTCCAAGTCGCTTCGCCTAAATCATTCTTTTGTAACTCCGTATTGAGTGTCCTACAACCCCAAAGAGCAAGCTCTTTGGTTTGGGCTCTTCCCGTTTCGCTCGCCGCTACTCAGGGAATCGAATTTTCTTTCTGTTCCTGCAGGTACTTAGATGTTTCAGTTCCCTGCGTCTGTCTCAAACACGCTATGAATTCACGTGAGTGTACTATCCGATTAAAGATAGTGGGTTCCCCCATTCGGAAATCCCCGGATCAAAGCTTACTTACAGCTCCCCGAGGCATATCGGTGTTAGTGCCGTCCTTCATCGACTCCTAGTGCCAAGGCATCCACCGTGCGCCCTTATTAACTTAACCAAAAGTTAAACTTAAATCAGAAGATTTAAGATTTTAAGGATATTGCACGACCAATTTCTTGATCTATTGTTTGTTTATTACTTATCAATGTCGTTTTATCCAGTTTTCAAAGAACAAGACAACTACACTGAACCACTTCGTGATTCGCTTCGTTGACTTTGCTTCATGCAGTCTTGCGACGATAGCGCAGCGACAGGAGCAAAGGTTTTATTTTTGAAGTATCTCATTCAATTAAGAATGAACCTTCAAAACTGAACAGCAAACGTTAATGAGTATCTTCTCCAAGAGAAGATTTCCGAAATAATCCTTAGAAAGGAGGTGATCCAGCCGCACCTTCCGATACGGCTACCTTGTTACGACTTCACCCCAATCATCTATCCCACCTTCGGCGGCTGGCTCCATAAAGGTTACCTCACCGACTTCGGGTGTTACAAACTCTCGTGGTGTGACGGGCGGTGTGTACAAGGCCCGGGAACGTATTCACCGTGGCATGCTGATCCACGATTACTAGCGATTCCGGCTTCATGTAGGCGAGTTGCAGCCTACAATCCGAACTGAGAACGATTTTATCGGATTAGCTCCCCCTCGCGGGTTGGCAACCGTTTGTATCGTCCATTGTAGCACGTGTGTAGCCCAGGTCATAAGGGGCATGATGATTTGACGTCATCCCCACCTTCCTCCGGTTTATCACCGGCAGTCTCCTTAGAGTGCCCAACTAAATGATGGCAACTAAGAACAAGGGTTGCGCTCGTTGCGGGACTTAACCCAACATCTCACGACACGAGCTGACGACAACCATGCACCACCTGTCACCGTTGTCCCCGAAGGGAAAACTGTATCTCTACAGTGGTCAATGGGATGTCAAGACCTGGTAAGGTTCTTCGCGTTGCTTCGAATTAAACCACATGCTCCACCGCTTGTGCGGGCCCCCGTCAATTCCTTTGAGTTTCAGTCTTGCGACCGTACTCCCCAGGCGGAGTGCTTAATGCGTTAGCTGCAGCACTGAGGGGCGGAAACCCCCCAACACTTAGCACTCATCGTTTACGGCGTGGACTACCAGGGTATCTAATCCTGTTTGCTCCCCACGCTTTCGCGCCTCAGTGTCAGTTACAGACCAGATAGTCGCCTTCGCCACTGGTGTTCCTCCAAATCTCTACGCATTTCACCGCTACACTTGGAATTCCACTATCCTCTTCTGCACTCAAGTTCCCCAGTTTCCAATGACCCTCCCCGGTTGAGCCGGGGGCTTTCACATCAGACTTAAGGAACCACCTGCGCGCGCTTTACGCCCAATAATTCCGGACAACGCTTGCCACCTACGTATTACCGCGGCTGCTGGCACGTAGTTAGCCGTGGCTTTCTAACAAGGTACCGTCAAGGTAGCGCCAGTTACTACGCTACTTGTTCTTCCCTTGCAACAGAGTTTTACGAACCGAAATCCTTCTTCACTCACGCGGCGTTGCTCCATCAGACTTTCGTCCATTGTGGAAGATTCCCTACTGCTGCCTCCCGTAGGAGTCTGGGCCGTGTCTCAGTCCCAGTGTGGCCGATCACCCTCTCAGGTCGGCTACGCATCGTTGCCTTGGTGAGCCGTTACCTCACCAACTAGCTAATGCGCCGCGGGTCCATCCTATAGTGATAGCCGAAACCATCTTTCAACTTCAAAACATGTGTTTCGAAGTATTATCCGGTATTAGCTCCGGTTTCCCGAAGTTATCCCAGTCTATAGGGTAGGTTACCCACGTGTTACTCACCCGTCCGCCGCTAAATCAGAGAGAAGCAAGCTTCTCTAATCATTCGCTCGACTTGCATGTATTAGGCACGCCGCCAGCGTTCGTCCTGAGCCAGGATCAAACTCTCCATAATAGTTAGTTTGAAAGCTCATTTGCTTTGCTAGCGATCCAACTAATTAAAGTTGAAATCTATTGTTTGTTTCATTTAAGAAACTTGTTTTTCATTAACGTTGCTTGTTCAGTTTTCAAGGTTCATGTTGTTGTCGTTTTGGCGACCTCTTAAATTTAACACTTTCAACCTTGTTTGTCAATAACTTTTTCGAAAAGTTTTTTGAGCAATTCAGTTGATGTTTATGTCTTTTTCGATTACGTCTTAGCGACAATTAATATATTACAATACTATCTACTTAAACGTCAACACTTTTTATCAAAAAATTATTAGAAAGGTATTTTTTTATTTTATAGCCTGACTAAAACTAATAAATATAGCGTGTTTCTTCTATATAAAGGCCATTTTAAAAAAACTTTATGAAAACATTAAATATATCTTGATCAATAGAGTGGGGTTTTTAGTTTCAATTCATACAGCTATTCATAATTGCTAAAAATGAACATAGTACTTCGTTAGAGATTCACTTAATCGATTGATAAAAAAAGTACTGGGTGGTGTAAATCTATTCAATTTCAATAATATGAATAACCTCTTACATAATTATGTCTTCACTTTTTTGGTGGTAATTTTGTTGTAATTAGTACCTACTATTCCCTTTTTTCACTTTTGAAGTGACACTATTTTATTTGATATGAACGAGCCTGTTGGATTTCATTCATAATAAAATCGACAATAGCCTCGACACTCTTATTCTCTGCGTCAATCTTGCTACCAAAGTTATATTTTTCGTAAGCTACCAAACATGTATCCGTTTGCTCGAAGCACCATGCCCCTGCTGGTTCACCGCGCTCTTTCAGTCTTTCATGAATCGTTTTTTTACTTGCTGTTAAACAAAAATGATAAGTATGTGCATCAATATTTTTAAAGCCGTTATAAATATACTCAAAATACTCCGGTTTACGAATAGTCATCGGTACGATTAAATGGAGTTGATAATGCTGCGCTAAACGTTTGGCTGTCTCTACTGTAAGCTCCTTCCACATTAAAAAATCTTGAAAATCCCCTGTTATCGACTCTGTGCATTGAATATCCTTTGGAATCACATAGCGTAGCATTCCCCCTATCATTTCAGGGTCGTAAATCATACTGTTCTCCATTTTTTTATGAAGAGCCTCTGCTGTAGTCGTTTTTCCAACACCAAAAGCTCCGTTTATCATAATAATCATCTTGCTAACCTCGTTTCCATTTTAAAGTAACTTTTGATTTATTAGATATTCCCTCGATTTCACAAAAAAGCGAATCGCCTACTTATGCCTTTTCGTTTACTGATGTTCGCGTCTAATCATCGTTTGAAACTGTGCAAACAGCGTTTGAAATTTGTCTTCTGAAACAAATCCAAGCTTTTCGTATAAATGAATGGCTCTTTCATTGAATGTTGCTACTGTTAAGCGAATAGCTTTATTCGGGTAATGCTCTTGAATGAATCGAATAACATGCATGCAAAATTCAAATCCGTTCCCTTTCCCAACATACGTCGGATTCATACCCACACCCATATCTACTAAATCCTCGTTATATACGCCAAATTCGTTACCGGCAGGGACTTTTGCATTCGCACCAATGCAAAAAAATCCAATGAGTACGTTATTTTCATCATTCATCCTATAATACGAGCCATCCAGTATTTCCTGAAGTGCTTCATCGGTTCTTTCATTATTATAAAAATCATAAGGCCTGTCATATTGCCAAGTTAGAATATCATTTGATGCTTCTTCATTCATTTGATGTATAAATAATTGCACAGGTTCACCTCTTATATGTTTCTATTTCTTTATCACAATAATTATACAGTAAATTCCAATTGAATAACAAAAAAGAGACTAGCTTTAACCCTAGTCTCATTTCCTTATTTTCTTACTACTTAAGCAACGGTATTACGAATCACCTTTATAAAGCCGTTATCATTCGCGGTATCTACTAAATCATAAATTAAATCCAGTGCACTGTCGTTAAACAAATACCATTTACCAGACGATTCCTCGTATACTAATGCCGGTGGATATCCTTCTAATAATTCTTCTGGGAAACCTTTTACTAATGCGTAGACTTCGTAGCTTTTCACAGCTTTGTCGGCCTCATCGATAAAATCAAATTGCCCATTTCGATAATAAGAGCCTGGAATATCGATAGTGTACATGTCTGAATAACTTTCAGGTGCTTCCACCTCACGAGCTATATTTTCGCTAAATAACGTAAACATTGAATTCGTATAGGCATTGCCGTAAATTTGCTGAACGATTCCTCCCATTGTCATACGGAATTCATGCTGAACGGCCTTGATCTTGATTTGGTCAATTATCAGTGGTTTGCTGTCTACATTTACTGTGCCATTTTTGTAGTTAACTGTACTGCTAAATGCTTCGGCAATAAAGCGAAGCGGAACAAACGTTCTGTTGTTCTTTACGTATGGCTTTGTGTCTAACTGCACCGCGCTTCCATTTTTCATGGCCATTGTGCTATTAGTTTTTACAACTACCTTTGTAGCGTTTTGACTCAGTGTAATTTCAGAGTTTGTCCAATGAACCGTTGCTCCTAGATTTTCACTAATGACACGTAGCGGTACCATCGTTCGGTCATTTTTAATTTCAGGGTTCACATCAGAAATAACGTTTACCCCATCCACTTTTAGTTGAATTGTCGCTGCACTTGCAGGCGTTGCGATAGTGATTGCCACGAATAAGGACAACATACTTACTAACATTTTTTTCATTACTTTTTCACCCCTAGTTCTTTACGTAACTACTGACACAAAGACAAACAGGATTTTTCAAAACGCTCTGAGTCATCTGATACAAAATACCAATGCTCATCAATTTTCTTATACTCGGAGAAATAATCAAATTCTTTCGGTGTTGGAAATGCACCCGTTGCTGAATAAATAAAGCCTTCTGTTAAGCCGCGCATATCCATGACGGGCTGTTCGGCAGATTGAAAAAACACAAAAAAGTTTTCATTCGAATGCATTCCAGCTCGAATCGTATCGGATTTCACGGCATCAATATATTGTGGTGGCGTGTAATAAAAATAAAAGCCCTCATTCCCATATCGATCTGGCTCTTTTACGATTTCTCCACTTACAAGCATTTGAATGATTTGTTCTCGGTCGTCTTTATACAGGTGAAAATTGGCTTCGGTATCATCCTTATAAGGTTGTTCGGCTTGCATCCATATAAGGATGACAATGCCTACAAGTAATACGAGTGTTGCTAAAACTATAAAATTTTTCTTCATGATGAGTGTCCTTATCTGTACTGTTCTTTAAGCGTTACTTCCAAGTATTAGTTTAACATGTAGGAATCCACTAGAAAAATGATTGCGTCTTTGTCATTTGAAATATAAAAACGAAGCAGTCATTTCGCTGCTCCGTTACTATATGTTACTGCGCTAATGCAATTTTAATATGTGCTAGGTGATGCTCTTCATGCCATGCAAGCTTAGCTAATTTTGTAGATACTTTAATTTCACCATTCTCTTGATGTGTGAATGTACGGTTTAAATCCGCTTCTGTTACGTGCTTGCCTAATTCCACAATCCTTTCATTGATGCCCTCTAGCATTTTAATTGAGCTTTCTACAGGAAGTTTCGTATCTGGCTGAATCGCCCACTGATTTTCATCAAACGCTGGCACGGTTGGATTATGATCCGTTAACGCTAGCTTTAGGCGTTGGTACATATTGAGCTGCGAGTCGGCAATGTGATGCACCAGCTGACGCACATTCCAAGCCCCTTCGCGGTATGTTTTATTTAAATCGTCTTCACTTAAGCCATTTACCACTTCACGCAAACGCTTCGTATAGCTTTCCGTTTGCTTTAACCACTGCGCTATATCCTCTACTGTTACTTGCTCAGGTACTTCTAGTGGGCCAATCGGTTGTTTTACGTCCATGTTTGTCTTCCTCCTTTGACTTCTTCTATAATGACTTCTTCATAGGGCATGGGCTTTCCTTCTTTAATGGAAATTCCCTTATTAATGATAAAAAAACCTCTAAGATCACTTTGTCTTAGAGGTGCCTATATCGATAATTTTTGTCCCTTGATAAAAATGCATCCATCTTTCCATAGTGAGCTGCGTAATGAATGCTGCTCTGTCAAAGCCCTTGTCTTATTCTTTCATTATTTTAACCAATACTCTAAGATTAATTGCCACTGACTATCAATTTGACTACGATCAAACAGTTGTAATGGATACGGACGGAATGTTGGTGCGTTTAAATTTCGCTCTTTTTCATTTAAGAAGATTGGGGATAATTCATTTGGTCCACTAATAACGGCAACATTTGTTAGCTCGTCTTTATCTTCTTTCACTACATTTTCATCTGTTAATTTTACAGTTTGAATACGTGGTGAAGTTTCCTGTACTACCTCTTCCTCTTCTTCCCCCTCTATCAATAACGCCTCACGCTGATTTAGTTTCGTTTGATAGGTAAATAACTCTTCAACAGATGCTAATGTTGTTTTACCGTTTTCATCGAGCATGTAAACATATTGCGTTTCCTCGTCTTCATCAGTAGCCTTTTGCACAAGCCAATCTTCATGTATACCAAAGCTATCGAATACCTGGTTGACGGTAATATTCGCAGACGCCAATGTTCCTACCGGTAGATCAAACAAGTCCTCGTTTGGCAGGATGCTTATTTCATAGATTGTTTCGCTGCTATTAATTTTTTCGTGTCTTTTCATTTCTTCAAAGGCAATCGAATTACGCGCTGGAATTTGTTGCTTTTCGCTCACAACACCGTCTAACGTGAATTCATTATCTTGCCCTTCGAATAATGTTATTTCAGTAAATTGCTCTAATTCGATTTCCTGCCATTGTTTTGGTGTCACATAGGCAATAATTTTTTTATTGCTCGATTGAATATTAAAAATAATCGAATCACCCTCTAATACAATTTCTTTCACAACACCTTCTACAGGTGATGTTAATAGATTGTATTCACTTAGCTGCGTAATCTGACTATCTAACAGCTCAATTTGGCGCGTTGTTTCAGCAATTGCGCGTTGAATAATTGCGATGCCTTCAGCAGTTGGCGTGCCTTGTTCAATTCCTAGCTCAACTGATAAATTAACATTCAATGTTTCACCATCATTAATTGAATCAGACGCCATGGATGAATTCGGTTGGGTTTCTGAGCTCATACTATCAAGCTGTAAAAAAACTTTTTCTAATTCAGCAAGCTCTGTTGTATAGGCCGCGCGCTCCGTTTGAAGTCGCGCTACTTCTTTTTCTGTTTGTTGCTGCTTGAATACGACCAGTTCACTTAATACATTTACTGTTTGCCCTTCTGTTACAAGCACTTCATTCACCGCTTGAACAGGTGCTGCGATAAAATGTTCATTGCTCGAAGTGACAATCGCATCAAGTGGGAGCATTTTTTCATGATCCTTCGCTACCGCAAAATGGGCATCGTTAATATAGTATTTCTTCAAAATAACATCATTATCTTTCAACAATAAATAAGCGTTCACTACTACGATTAGCCCCATGATGACAGCTATGATTTTTGCTTTTTTTGATAGCATTAACCTAACCACCCTTCTAACCAAGTCGTGATTGGTAAAATACTAATGATGGCCACAATCGCCGCGCAAATGATTTGTATAAGAATCAAGTTAATTAGCAATACTTTTTTACGAGTAGCCCATTGTGAAATGAATGCATACTGCACAAATACCGTTACAACGGATGCAATCGTTAGCTGATTCACAAAATACAGGAGATAATCCTGATAATAAACATACGATAGCATTGGCGCTAACGAGAAAAACGTAAACGGCGTTGTAAAGCCAGCTGCCGCAAAAACAAACAGCGTAATAAGCTTTTCTACAATAATCACCGGAATCACATAAAGCTGTACTTTTTGAATCCATCGATATGGAATATTATCCGTAAAGGTATACAAAACAGCCGGAATCAGATAATAGTAGAATAAGAAATAAATAATCCCCATCAAAATCGCGCCCACTAGCGAGATCAATCGCGCATAACGGTATTGGTCGTATTGACCGTCTACGAGTAAGTACGTTAGGCCATCTGTATTCATGCCCCACATATTACGCACAATAAAATAAAACAGCGTTAAGCCAAAAATCACTGCTACCCACTTTATGTATCCTTTTAGCTTTCCGTTCTCGCTGCTTTCTAAATTATGTGTTAAGCGAGATGGCTGTGAAATCTGCTGCCAATAATGAAATTCACTCATGTTGTTCTCACCTCAATTTTCCTTTTGTTCCCTCATTACGCATAGCTATAACGTTGATATAACATTTAGAAATGTTCAAGTTACAGGACAAGTAAATTCAAGAATTTCCTTTCCCATTATACACCTATTTTTTGTGAGTAGACGTTGGGGTCATGCAGTTTTCAATAAAAAACGAGGTGGCTATATCGATACTATTTTTGTCCCTTGATGAAAATGCATCTTCCAATGACCATCTACTAATTTCCATAGCGAGCTACGTAATGAATGCTGCTCAGTCAGCTCGTTGTAAATACGGTACGTTGTTAATACGACCTCATCAGACATTGGATGAATTTCAAAGTCAGTTAATTGCATTCGGACTTCACTAAGCGTCATTTCGCTAATGTTTTCATCTTTGTATAGGACTTTCCCCGAGCTACCAAATTCGAAAAACTCGTCTGCTAATAGTTTCGCTAATTCCTCTTTGGATGCTCTGATTTCTGGCTGTAATAGTTTTTCTTCTAATTGAAGTAATTGCTCTTTTAAAGTCATTTGATACTCCTCCTATCTCGCGTGAATAAAAATCCTCTAAGATAAAATAGAACCTGATTACGTAACAATGTTTAAAAAACTATGAAAGATTTAGCTGTTTTAATTCTAAATGAGACTACTAAATTCAGTCCAAGCTAAGTTTAGTTGAAATATAGCTTTAATAGTTTTTGTATTAGTAAATTATTTGTACTTTGTAGCTCAACAAAATATTCCAATTGCCATTTCTGTGTTTCAATAGCTTGCTTGCTAGTGGGATTTTCCCAGCTAGGGTAAACCCTAATTGCCATTTTCCCTTTGGTAGTAGCTGTTTTAATTATATTTTGTTTTAATTATATTTTGTTTTACAAGTATTTCTTTAGGAAAAACGAATTGTCCAAAACGATTATCAGTAAAAGTATTGATGACTAATAAATCCGTAGCTGTTTCATCTGAAAATGCTTGGTTTTTATTGTCCTCATTTTTTTCCCAAAAAGCAACAAACTGTCCGATCTTGGTGGGCGTTATTTTTGCAACCCTAAATCTAACAGACTTCGAATTTAGATAAAATGTACCAGCCCCGTAATCCGAGTTTTGAACTTCTTGATGGACATCTTTTACGATTAAGTGATTAGGATCATATAACATTTTATTCACATAAGTTAACGCATTATAATATTCATTCACTACTTGCCCTCCTGTTGGATTGGAATAAAGATTGATTAAAAATGGGCAGAGAACGTAGATTCTATAATAGAAGAAACCCACATATTTTGAAAAAAGATTGATCAAATTGTGTGGGTTCAATTTTGGCGCGATGAAATTTTTATAAAAAAGATTGATCAAAATATTTCAATAACATTGATAGATAATTATTTTAGCGTTTCTGAACGTTTTTTCAGAGTAGAAAAATACATACAAAAACGCCATTAAGGCTAGCATTTCCTTAATGGCGTTTCATAAAAAAGTGAAGTTAATAAATATAACATTAGAAATATGTAGGAATGACACTGATAAGTTATTGTGTATGCAAGATTACCAAATGCGATGTGTATAGTACTATCCCCCTACCTTAGCTGTGTTTATTTAATATTGAACTAGAAGTCTATCAACTAAGCCTAAATTGTAGAACTCGATGATTCAATTCTTCTGCCATTTTCGCAAGTTGGTTTGAGCTATTCGTCACTTCCTCCATTGTAGAAGAGGTTTGTTGCATCGTTGCAGATGTTTGTTCTACGCCAGCCGCAGATTGTTCAGAGATTGCTGCAATTTCATCTACCGCCTTATCAATTTGTGTTGAATTGTTAACAATTTGCAGGAAACTGCTTGCCCTCAATTTTATGTTATTTTCGAGGTAATTTTAACAAAATAAAATTTTCTATATTGAAAACACAACCAACGATGATTATAATTTCATATATTGGTAAATAGAATCTTAGTTGGTTAGATTTACTCATCTATTGAAAAGTTGGAGAGTGAATATCGAATGAAGTTACAAAAAGTATGGTTAATTGCTGGAATGATAGTATTTAGTTTGGTAACATCTATTAACGTGTCTGCCAAATCTGTATCATCCCTGGACCAAACCGATATATTAAACAGTAGCAACGATAGTACGGCTATGGTTACTGAAAGTTCAAAAATTCATGGACGTGAGATATATGGATTATCGACTGAAACATCTGTAATAAAGTCTTTGAAGACCGAGAATTACTATTCTAAAAAATACGGTATTTACATGTCGCCAAATGAAGAAGCAAAATTAGAAGAACGGTTCGCAATTCAAGATAAAGTAGTTCCAAAATTAAAAGATGATGTTTTAGCTATGTACGGTCGTGATGCTTTTCTTGGAATGTATATTGATCAAAAAAATGGTGGAGTAGTTAATATTGCTCTTCGTAAGGGTACTCATACTCCATTAATAAAATCTGAAAACCTTATTGCAACTAAATATGGTTCAGATCTGCCAATTAATTTCTATGAGGCAAAGTATTCTGAAAGCGACTTAGATCGTATTATGGATGATATAAACAATAATATAGATATCTTAAGTAAACAGATAAACATTCAATATGCAAATGTCGATTTTATTAATCAGAAAATTACTGTAGGAATTAAAGATAATGGAACTCCTATAGCAGAGGCATCAAAAGTTATCAGTGATTTGCTAAAACAAGACGAAACATTATTTAATGTTAAAGTCGTTGACGAAAACTTCAAGACATCAGATGAAGCCAGATACACAACTCAATCACCTATTCTCAATGGCTTAGTAATCGATAGCTCAGCAGGTACACTTGGAAACTGTTCTGTTGGATTCTCCGCTATTGATTCAAGCTCTAATCCGTATATTGTTACAGCAGGACATTGCTGGAGTTCATTGGGCACTGGTATTTATCAAGGATCAAATTATATTGGTCATGTAAGTAAGAGGCACTATGGAAATAACGCAGATGCAGAAGCAATAGCTGTCTCTTCCAACACTTTATTAAGTAACAAATTATATGGAACAACGACATTATTAACAAGTGTACAAGTAGCAGGAAATGATGTATTGGGTGAAAGAGTATGTAAGTCGGGTATGCATGGAGATTCGTGTGGAACACTCCTTGGGAAGAACAATAGTGGTTATTGGGGAGCGAATGATACCTGGTTTGATAATCTTCGCGTTTCCAATTATGAAAGTTCTAGCGGGGATAGTGGCGCTACAATTTATGACGGTAAAACTCTCAAGGGTATTCATAAGGGGACTTTGCCTGAAAATGGGGTAAACTATCGTGTATATAGTCATGTAACCAATGTTTCAAGCCGCCTTAATTTAACTCCTGTGAATTGGTTAAGCCAATAATTAAAGCGAATTTTGTAACCTTTCGAAATATTAATACGTCTATAAGAATATAAATGAATGGGGGGAAACGTTTGCGCATACTACAAGCAACTGTCATTCTGTTTTTACTTTTCTCCAGTCTATCAGGATGTTCAAGCGGAGGGAACGATTTGAAAAGCCTTTCAAGAAACAAAGTAAGTGAACCGTCTAGCTTGTCGAATGAACCGATAGATACAGCTGATGTAGAAGGGTATATTATAGACAAAACAGAAGATTCTTTAACGATTGTATGGAATGTTCAACAAAAAGACATTACTACGAAAACTAAAAAGGAAATTCTTACTATTGCAAAACCCAATGCTTTGACTGTTCCCTATTCAAATGCTAGCAATTTTAATATTTACGATAAAGTAGCCATTTGGACAACAGGCCGTTATGAAGAGTCATATCCTAGTCAAGGTGTTGCAACAAAAGTAATATTACTCCAAAGTAAATGAATAGTACAAAACTTTTTAAAAAGGAAAATAGTAATCTCAAGTGGGATTATTCTGAACTGCACGCTGTCAAGTAGACATTGAAAATAATAAAAATTGAGTTAAACGGCTTTAGCCCTACATTCTATAGGACTAAGGCTGTTTAATTTTTTTTGATAGCGGCTATTTGTAGATAAGCTACAATATACTTCCTAGGTGTAATATCATCATCTAAAAAGGAAAATGAACGATCTTTGATATCCGTTAATGTTGGTTTGAAATAAAAACTCATTAAATTAGTCATGCAAATGTTGATTTTACAATAGGAGAAACGCACGAATTTTGAACAAAGAACTCGCTCATTTAAAAGCTCGTCCTTCATCTTTATCGTTCTCGCAAGCTCTATAAATCCTTGTCCTTTATCTACAGTAAGAAGAAAATCCGTTGTCATTACAATCGGCTCATTCGTTTTGGGATCTGTAGGGTGTTTAAGACCTAATTCATCCGCAATAACTAGAGTTTCTTCCAAAGGCAACAAAGGAAACTATTCTCTAATACCCATAACGAAATCAGTGTATTCAGTTATATAAAAATAGTTACGTTCCAAATCTGATAGAAATTCATGTTGTCTATTTGTTTTAATACCTTTTAAACGTGTAGATCGACCTTTAGAAGAAACATCCTGAATATTTAACCACGGCTTATACTCTGCTCCTACTCCAGAGCCTCTACTTTCTCTAATCCATTTATCAACTTTAGATATCCTAGTTCTTTTAGGCATAAAAAACACTCCTTTAGATTATCCATTTGTACTTCATTTGCTTTTACAGCTTCACTATCCATAAGTACCTCCTTAGCAAGTTGTATATTTTAAACTATTTTACCTAATAATACAATATAACCCAAATTGTGAACCGAAATTTTTTTTGTAATTGTTGGGCAGATTTTTGATTTAATGATATTTTAGTTGTTATTAAATTGCATGGATTTTATTTTATATTTAAGAGAAATAGTTTCGTTGTGATATAGCGATAATTTAAGAAGCCTTTGAATGGAGGTGAACAAATGCTACAATTTAGGTATAGGTAATTTGTTTTATGTTATATTTCCATTTAAAACCATTTCTTTGTATAAGTGGAGACTTTATGATTATTTTTTACTTTTTTATAAATAAATAATACAATTATTTGTAAAAAATATTATAATATTATCTTGCGGGGGAATTAAGGTTTATTTTTGACGAGTTAACTAATACATACTAAGGAGATCAAATGAGAAAAAAAGAAATACTATTTTTAATATTAACATTTTTAATATTTTTAAATTATCCAATTAATACTTATGCAAATATCGATGACAAAGAAATACATAAACAAGCTGAAATTCGAAAGGTTTCTGGTTTAGCGACTGATTCAGACCATTTAATAAATACAATTCAAAATGAATTAAATGCTGATATCTATGAAGAATATGGTATTTACGTTACTGATTCTGAGAAGAAAACACTTGAAAAGCTAGAGCAAATAGATAATTTTATACCTAGATTAAACGAAATATTAGGATTTGAAACAGATAACCCTAATCAACTTGCTAGTTTTTATGTGGATTTTCCTAAGCAAAAAGTTTACATCAATTTCAATCAAAGAAATGAAAAAACCTTATCAATGAAAGACACTGTTTTAAAGGAATTCCCTTATCCTAATTTAGTGAAATTTGACTTCAATTCATATTCAGAAAGTGATTTTGAAACTCTAAAAGAAGAAATTAATAATGTAATTGAAACATATTCATCTAATTTAACAAACTCAAAATTAAGTGTAAATTATAAAACAAACAAAATTAATGTAGAAATATATCCATACGATCAAAAGCTTGTAAATCAGCTTAATAAAAACTTTCCAGGTTTAGTTAAAGTATCTGAAGGGAACGATTTTGATGAACAATCAAGAACATCATTAACTAATTATATGCAGGGAGGTCTATTAATTTCCTTTAATAGGCAAGATAGTATAGATGGAAAATATAATTATTGTACTTTAGGTTTCACTGCAAAAAAGGGTAATCAAGAATATCTAGTAACAGCAGGTCATTGTATTATTGGTGCTTATAATGCAGGATCATCTTATTATTATCAAGGTGGTGAAATTATAGGAGCGAACTCTTCGTATCTCCTTAATCAATATAATGATTCAGGTTTGATACAACTTACTTCATCAAAATATGCAACAAATAATATATATAAGTACAGTAGTAGAGATTCATCTTATACAAGTTATTCTTCATCTAAATACGTTGGCCAACGAGTATGCATCTCTGGGGCTACTTCTGGATTCCAATGTGGTGAAGTAGAGGATATTAATGCTCAATTTGATTACTATAGTGATGCGCTCGGAAAATGGATTACTGTAAATAGAATTGATGCATCCTATGCATCTGCAGGGGGTGACAGCGGTGCTCCAGTATGGTATTCCGGAGTTCTATATGGTGTTCATACAAATGGTGGCGGTGCATACAATGGTATTGGAACGATAGTTACAAATTTAGGTATAACTCCTATTACCAATTAATATAGAAGTAGGTGCATGATGAAAATTAAGGCTATTTTAATTTCTCTTTTAGCATTAATGCTAGTTGCTTGTAATAACAGTGTTGAAAATACAATTACTCAGGATAAACCAAATAACGAACAACAGAATGACAAGCAAACAGTCGTTTCAAAGAAAGATGATTTTACGTTTACAATTACAAGTGATAAAAAAATATATTCCAAAGGTGAAAAAGTGAAAATCGAAGCAAACATTTTGTTTAGTGGAGAATCTTCCGAAGTAATAGTAAGTGGTGGAGGAAATTTAATCACCTGGGAAGTTTTAAATGAACTTGGAGAAGAAATTAGCCCACGCTATTCGAGAGAGGATATTGCTCTTCCCTACACTTTTGCAAAAGGCGAACCCTTCATACTAAAAACAACAGATATTGATACAACAGATTTAAACCCTGGTAAAATTACAGTAAATGCAACTGTTGAATTTAATCTAAATCAAAAAGACTATAAGTTAAATAATAAATTAGTTTTTACTGTTAATTAAACTAAATCCCCCCACTTTTTCTTTCATACGTAAGAAGATTGCGCCTGGTATTTTCAGGTGTCATCTTTTTCTGTGAATATAAATCTGTACTTGGTCTTTGAATAGATCCAGTCGAAATAGGAAAACCTAAGTATTGACCAAAAAAAGCCAGCAAGAAAGCAGAGCTACCTGTTGTGAGGTAACTTTGTATAAACGCTTTTTACTTTGGGTAGACTAGTTTGTTTGTAAGCCCGAAATATAAAAAATAGTGTTTTAATATCGTCCACACTAAATTGTAAGTACTGCCATGTAACTCCAGCTTTAGAAAGCTTACTTTCTACCCCTAATTTTTCACATTGAACCGCCACATGGTGATCAATATGATTTCCTTTTACCCACGCGTAAGCACCATGAACTCTTAGGTTTCGAGCAGCTTCTTTTCTTACACGTAGATAATCCTTATACCCCTCTATAATCCCATCAACAATGCTTTCATTTAGTTCTCCTGACAAACGAAATTTTTTCATCAATAAACCAAGCCCCTTTGCATTTTATGGATAAAATCACAATAAAAAATGATTTTTCTTAATTATAATTAAAGTTTAAGTGTATTAAAAGGATTATTTATTAAATGTTTAGTATTTTATTGAATACTGATGTTTTATAGTTACTGGTATGCTTTACTTTAAAAATATTTAAGCTCTTTCCCCATTTAACCAAACCTTCTTTTAACCAGCTTCCCGAACTGAATATAATGTAGTTTAATAAAGGCTCAATATACCGCTTAACATTTGAACCATCTATTGGTGTAAGAATTAAAGTAGACACACTTCTCCCAGCTCGTTCAACTTCTAGCAATGCAACTTCTTTTCCATTCCTTAGTTTCACATATGCCACAATATACTTCCTAGGTGTAATACCATCATCTAGAAAAGCAAATGAACGGTCTCCTATATCAGTTAATTCGCCAACATATGCCTCCACACTATCTACAAAATAAGCTCTTGATAATTCATTTAACACTTCTTTAAAATCCGCTAATTCACCATTTACATATGTATTATTTAACGATTTAACTTCTAAACCTCTTAATATATTTGTCCCGCCAATATCACCCATTGAACGTCTATTATTATCCATCTTGACTGACTTTTTAGTATTATCATCAATTCCATCACGTTGTTTTGTTGAAGTCGTTTTTTGGCGAGTAATTACTAGGGCATCTACGTATTCGTGAGTTAAAGTATCGGTTATTACCTCATCAAACTCATTTGTACGTCCATCAACTGTTGTATCGGCTTCGTAGTCTCCTGATGCAGAAAGGGGAAGAACTATACGTTTTCTTGGTTCGTTCGATTTTTCATGATGAACAAGGCTGGGATGAGTAATCTCTAAATTAGAAACCTGTAATTCTTTATCTAGCATCGCGTTGATATATAGAACTGTATATCCTGTTGGAGTTTTTTTCACGCGTAGCTTCAGTTTAATTGGTGTTTCAAATGGCCATTCAAACTTTATAGAGTTATAAAAGTGAAAATTACTAGCCATACTTTCATATACTTTACGAGCGTTCTTGTTCATTAACAGCCATACTAAATGATGTAAATACTCATTCTTTAAATACTTTGCATTGTATGAAGAGGTGAAGCGTAATCGTAATAAATCCGACTCATATTCTTCTGTGAAATATAACGGGAAAGAGTTCATTTCAAACAAGCAATTTAACAGGAATGCATTAGGTGCAATCATTCCTCTCAGTACCTCAATTAAAGGTAGATAGAAACGCTCTCCATTGTAGTTGATAACGAAAGTTTGCGATATTTCTGTATAGTTTGTTCCACGTATTGAATAGTTTTGTTCAAAATAACCAACGTAATTTGGATCTATTGAAATTATAATTTCTTCAGTTTGATTAGGTGCGATAGGTTTCGTAATAACTCCATCAACATAATAATGCTGGATTATTAAAGAAGTTAATACGGTCCAATCAACTATTAACTTTTCAGTTGTATAATACCCATTAACTTTTCCACTAAAATAAACTGGCAGCACGACTTTTTTTCGTATCTAAAAGGCGCACCGATCCATTCTAATTTCACGCGTGCACCTTTATCAAACGGCCAAGATTTAAGCTTTATATCTTTGCTGTTCATCGATTCCACCTTCCTGTATATATACCTCTAGTATTGGTTGAATTGTTTTAAAATCCTTTGACTTTATTCCTGCTAGCCTTTGAACACGCCATAATTTTACATCGCTCAATTCACACTTCAGATTATCAATGATTTTACAGCACCGACGAATTTGAAATTGCTCCACACTTTCCGTAATTTGCTCAAGTAAACGCTTTGTAATAGGCAGCTGTTCTAAATATCTTTCAAGATTGGCTAATATCCCTAAACGCTTCCCTAAAAGAGATGTTGTAATTCGAATAGGCTTCTCAGACGCCCACAATTGCTCATATAGCGTTTTAATTGCATTTGAATATTGTATATCTCTTTTATTCCAATCAACCGTTTTCACCTCGTTATAAAGCTTTTGAGGGGCTGGTAATGTATTGAACAACCATTCTTTATCATGACTGTATAAATACATATATTCTTTTTGGTAAATTTTACGTAATTGAGTTCTACTTGATTGCGGATGCTTTTGCACAATTGCAATAAATTCAGCTTTATATGAATCTAATTTTGATACTGTCATTGGAACCTTTTGCTGATCCTGTTTGAAAATTGGCGGTTCTAAATATTTTTTTACCGTTTTGGAATCTGCCCCTAACTCTCTTGCAATTGCTCGGATACTTATATTTCCACGTGAAAGATCGATTAATTTTTGATACCATACATGACCAAACTCTTTTACTCGACCTATCTTGAATATGTCTGTCGATTGTTTTCTTGCATAAATAAACCCACATGAGCACGTAAATGTGCCAATCAAATTTTTCGTTTTAAAATCCCTTGTTACATCTACATCTTGAATGATGAACTGCTTGTAATGTTCTGCAGCTTTATTTAGACAAGGAAATGGGCCTGTACCAAATGCGCCTTGATCTGTTGAGGTAATTACCAAGCTCCCTATATCCTGTTGTAAAAAATGCATTAGAAATAAATGACGCAGGGGATGTACATGACGCTTAGAATTACGTGTTAGCACTTTCAGCCAGTTGTACTCATCAAATTCACTTAGCTCGCTCTCATATTCTTGAAGAAAACCTGATGGAAAGGAGGATGCTACACCTTTATACAGTTCTTTCTGACGTACATGATTAGATGCTGTGATTAAATTACGCGCTCTCAATAAACTTCTGTATTTCGTACTTACAACTTCTCTCGAAAGTTCATGTATTGGTAGTTGTAGTAATTCATAAGCTTGTTTTGCTATTTCAACAGCAATTTCCTTATAGTTATCTACTTCATAAATGGCTGTTAAATTCATATGTCTCATTTCAAAACGGACATATGCTATTCGGCTATCACTTTTAATCGGATATTGGCGCAGTGGGATTTCGTGATTTGGACAATAATTGATGCCTTGTAACTGATGCTCTCTATGAATATATGGTTCACCATATTGCGCATTATCGTCCTTAGCACATTCAGCACAATAATATAGACCATCCTTTCAGCAAATACTTCCGGCTACAATACCAAGTCTTGTATATAAAGCTTGTCCATCTTCTAATACGTCCTGCAATATCTCTTGCTGCCGAGCTTCCGATAAAAATGAAGCATAGTAGGGGTAAATCGTATGATGAGCTAAAAGGGACTCAATGGAATACTGCGATCCCAATTGCTCAGCCAAGACGGAAAAATAACTACCAATCTCCACACTCGGTATTACAGAACGACTGCCAAACAACTCTTCTAAGGTGTCCTTACAATCAATATTTCCACTGTAAAAATGATAACGGGCAATGGCTGAATACAACAATTCATTGGGATATGGATTTGGGAAGAAGGGTAGCATTATATTACCTCCAAAAGTATTCATTTTCTGTATTATTGACTAAGTTCCTCTAAGAAATATCTAATAAAATCTTTTCCAAACTTCGTCAACTCAAGTCTATCCTTAGATTTAAGTGCTAACTTTTTTAACGTTGGCAACTTGGATTTATTTTTCGGGTTCGTAGCCATTGACACAAACTTTTGTAATTCATTTATGGCCTTTTCTATCCCCTCTAAATCTTTCTCTAAAATAATATCGGTTTTAGTAGTTAGTATCCCTTTTCGAACTAAGTTTTTCCGTATAGTTTCATATTGCTCATACGAGATGCCATGCATGTCCAAAACATCTTGATAACTATTCACCGTTTCATCTAATTCATTAAGATAATTCTTCCCATATAATTTCAACACAGTAAGATCTATAATTCTTAAATCTCTTAACATATCATAAAAAACTAGCACAAAATCTTCTTTGATTTTTTCATGTTCAGCTATATTCATGAAACCAGTCACCAAATATTTAATTTTCTCTTCTTGTGGTTCATCCTCTACATATCCAAGAACTAATTCATATAACCGGTCAAGCTCTTTCTTTTGCTCAATATTCTTTAAATCAAATATTTCAGCTAACCTCGTTACTCTTTCAGATAATTGTTCTTCAAAAGTATTAAAGTTTCTTTGTAAACGCGATTGTTTGTAACTCATATAAGCATTGCCTACTCCTGGAATAAATGATGCCACAGCATCAGTAGCAATAGAACCTACCATACCTATGCCAGTTGATTTAACTACTTCAGCCCCTTGTGAACTAATAGCAGATAATACCGACTCGATTACAAGTGGTTTTACAGTTTCTTTTTTCTCTACCATATCTAACCTCATCCCAATCATTTTTAGTAAAATTCAATAAATGGATTCTTAATATAATTATTTTTAACTAACCCTTCATACGGGTGTTTCTTTTGTTTCAACGCACACTCTCTAATATCCAATAAAGGCAATATCTTATTAGCAGATACTACTTTCACTTTCTTTTCCTTAGCCTTCTCATTCAACTCGATTAAATTGGAAATGAGTTGAGCTTTGAGAGTGTTAGAATCTGTTTCTATCGGAAAATTTTCCACTACTTTTTTTGTAGCTTTCATGATTTCACTTGAAGTTAAAGCATCAAAAATACCGATTGCTGCAACTTCGCCGCTTAAACCTTCAATCAAATCTTGACGTTTGTACGCTAAAGTATTTTGGCGTTCTTTCATCGCTTCTTTAACTCGACCTTCATACTCAGTGCTTTGCTTGTGACTTTGCATTAACTCATCAAGATTAATCATAATATCTTCATACTTATACATTGCAGCAAAATCATTATTACGAATGGCATTCAACATCGGCTGAATTATTTTCATATCTTCTTTTGCTGTTTTCTTTAAGACTCTCGTTGTCAATTTTTCATCTTCATTAGATTCATCATATAAAGCTCTCTCTTGGGCTAATATAAATAGATTGACAGCAACTGAAGTAATCCCCTGACATTCTTCATAAAAAGTCTTTTTCACATCACCCGTGAGAGATGAATATGTTTTAAGGCACTGCAATTCCCACAATGTTTCTAAAAAGAAATCCCACTCCTCGCTTTCCTCATCCATACGGTCCCAAATAATCGAACCATCACTAGCTGCACGACGTGCCTGACGAAAGTTTCCTTTGAATAATTGTTGCGCCTTAGATGTTCCTATTAGAACTGTTGGGATGCCCACTGTATTAGATAATGTCACAAAAAAGTTAAGCATCTCTTCTTGATCATTTTTCGCATGTAATAAGTGTTGAATTTCATCAATCACAAGCACACCGATGCCATACATACTTGCCAGTGATGTCATATGTAAAAGCATCGTTGACGTAACACGATTTAAATAGCCAAATTTCTCTAAGTAGCGTGTACCTAGCAAATCATCAACGGCCTTAAAAAAACTTTTACAGAGTGTTGAAAGACTACCATCATAAGGACAATCAATCTTTAACCAGACAATTTGTGTACGATTAAACGGCTGCTCTTTATATACTTCATGCTTTATCACTTGAGGATACATTAATAGCAATCGTTCTATTGCAGTTGTTTTACCGATTCCTGAGATTCCGATTATCGATAAGCTATCTGCTGTCGAACGAATATGGTTTAATCGTTCATCAATATATTTATGAGCCTGTTCATCATCTTCGCGCAATTCATGTAGTAAACGAATTTTTTCAAAAAACGTTTTATCTAAAGGGTTTCTAGCTAAATAACCTCTACGGATTAACGTAGATAAACGGCGCTCTACTTCAAAATGAATTGGTAATGGTTGAATAAAGTTCTTCACACGTTTTAACACGTGATAACGAATATTTGTATCACTTTGCTTGTCTTGTTCACTAATACGCGGTGTCACCATAAATCGGTCCAATACATCATCTTCACTAAAAATTGGCGGGAGAGCTTCAATAAAAGGATTTTGAGCATATTCAGGAAGTTGCTGTGACTTATAATAAGCTTCCTCCATATCGCCTTTTAAGACGACACTATTCATCTTTTCCAAATTGCTCATCTCGCTTTCTCTTCAATTTATCCATTAGACGTGAAGATGATTTCTTTTCTACCGTCTGCTCTAACTTTGTCCTAGATACAAAATCTATAACCTCTGTTGGCTGCTCAGCTATAGAAGAGGTAGGAGATAAATCAAATTTCTCTTCCTCACGATTCGCTTGCTTTTCATTGGTTTTATTCTCTCTAATTGCTTCTAGTTTTTCCTTTTTACTAGTCGGTTGATGCAATGCCTTTTTCTTCTTTTGCTCGGCTCCCTTAATAATTTGCTCCATCATTGCGTCTGCATTAATAGTCAACTGTACTTGCTTAGAACGTTCCTCTTCTTCTAACTCATTTCTTAATTGATGTTGGAAAACAACATCCTCTAAGAAATCTAATTTATATTGCTGACTTGGCTCTAACAAAATACACGTTTCATAATCCATGCCATTATCATTCGGAATATAAATTTTATCTAAAGAACGTGGATCATACACAACCTCAATGCTTTTGTTTTTCAACTTGGCATACCACTGTTCTTCAATAGCACGTTTTGAACCATATAGTAAATTTTTAAACTTAATACCTGCTCTTGAAATAGTTGCTTTCTCACGCGGTAGCACATTCAAACGCAGAATATTTCTATCTACTGTTCGCAAGCGCCCTTTGCGATTATGAATGCCCCAATTCCATAAGTTAATAGGTGTTGGTACAATTCCATCTGTAATCATTTCCTTTTCCATTGGATATTTATCAATGATTTTATGATTGTGTTGTAGCACCATCGTAATAATCAAAGAAGTGAATTCTTTTAAATTCAATGTAGCGTTTAACCTATAATCCATGTCTCCACGCTCTCGGTACTCCTTTTGAATAGCACCTGGCGCTTTTTGTTTCACTTTTCCGTTAAACGCCCTAAATTTACGCTCAACAATCCCTTTTAAATCACCACGATATGCTGTTGTATTTTCAATTTTGACATTCAAATTATTAATCAGCCCAGCTACTGAATATCCTTCAAATTCCCCTCGATCTGCAATGATAATTTCAGGCAAATGATTCGTCGGCCATTGCTCTTCTGTAATCTCAATATCATATTGCTTACAAAATTCAACCTTATCGGCTACCATGTTATCTAGTGCCATCATGGCACCTACCCATGATGGTCCCTCTAAGCCAACATAAACGCCCGTAATAATACGTGAATAGACATCTACGACTGCATAAACAACAGGTCTACTAATAACTTTATTTACATCAAAAGAGCTTACTAAATAAATATCCGCAGCTGTTGCATCAATTTGAAAGCGCGTCCCTGGACCATTTGTTTCTGCTTTAGAATTACTAATAAGCGGACGATGCTTTAACTCATATTCCTTAGCACTTTTACGAAACTCAATATCTTTTTTAGGGTCTTCAAACTTTTTGAACCAATAGTAAAACTGCTGGTAGGAGGGGATACGATTCGCTTCCCAAATACGATACTGCAGCTCACCGTTTTCTTTATAACGGTCCGAATAAAAATCACGCAAAATAAAATGATAAACATCTTTTAATGAGTAGTTATTCGTTTTGCGGTAATATTTATTAATCGCATGTTCAAATTGTGTTTTAATCTCATCCGTTATATTAATACCACTTCGATATTCACCATTTACGGTTACTCTACGTGGTCGCCCAACCTTATCCTCACTTAGATTTTTTGTTTTTCCTCGACCACCTGAATTTGCATAATCAGGTAACATGGCATTTTTATTCATACCTCGCTGCCAATAGCGACTAAGTAACTTTTTAACCTTTGTTGGAGTAACATCTAACGTAGTTGCAATCTCTTTAATTTTTGTTTCTCTACCACTCTTTTGAAGCAATTTCTCCATATGTTGGGCACAGTTCGTTTGGATAATCTCCCAATCTGTATCACGCTTATAAATTTGAATTTCCGTTAATTCTTCTTCCTTTACTACACGTGCAAAGGGATCTGTGACAAGCAGCCACTCTTTTTGCTCTATATCTGTCAATAACGATGAATAGAGCTCTTTTTTAGGCATAGATGTATTTGCATCAATATTGACGACATAAACATAAGATTCCTCAATTTCAATAATACGAATACGAGTTGAATCTTTTACCGATTGAAGAACTTGATTAATATAAATCATCCGAATTTCACCTTCTTCAGCTTACTTTCGTCAATAGACTGAACGACAATAGGTTGTTCCACATTTAAAGGCTCTGACATATCTATTCGTATAATTTTCTGGGCAAGTAAATGATAAAATAGTGTCATTCCGCTACCTAAAGGCATATGTGTTTCTTTAGCAAATACGTTTGTAATCTCTCTAATACTCTTGCTTTCATTTAAGATTCTTTGTAACAATGCCATCGCTAAATCTTCAATATGCTGCTGATTTAGATTTTGAAAAGCGTCGTAGCTTTGAATATCATAATAATCGTGAATATAGCTAATGTTCCGCGCCATTTCTTTTGTAATCTCTAATTCTGTTACGATACCCCAATCAATTTGCCGTCTTTCCCAGTAAACTCGCTCAATTTCAAATTTCTCAAGAACTCGCTCATTTAACAGCTCATCCTTCATCTTTATTGTTCTCGCAAGCTCTACGAATCCTTGTCCTCTATCTACAGTAAGTAGAAAATCTGTTGTCATCACAATTGGCTCATTCGTTTTCGGGTCTGTAGGGTGTTTAAGACCTAATTCATCAGCAATAATCATGGTTTCCTCCAACGGCAACAAAGGAAACTGTTCTCTAATATCAATAACGAAATCCGAATATTCAGTTATATAAAAGTAATTTCGTTCTAAATCAGATAGAAATTCATATTGTCTATTTGTTTTAATGCCTTTTAAACGTGTAGAGCGACCTTTAGATGAAACATCCTGAATATTTAACCATGGTTTATAATTCGCTCCTACTCCAGAGCCTCTACCTTCTTTAATCCATTTTTCAACTTTAGATATCCTAGTTCTTTTAGGCATAAAAAAACACTCCTTTAGATTATAGTAATCCAAAGGAGTGAAACGGTGCAACTTTATTCAAAACGGTACATCTTTTTTAAAAACAGTACAACTTTATTTAAAATCTACACCTCCACCCCCAAAGTAAATTCTTTCGAAAGAATAATAAAAAAATCCCCTCTAAGATAACAATATCCTAGCGGGGATTAAAATACAATATTTTACAAACGGTAAACTAATAACCTACTCAACCGTTACCGACTTCGCTAGATTACGTGGTTTATCCACGTCACAACGACGGTGAAGTGCTGCATAGTAGCTGATTAGCTGTAATGGCACAACTGATACTAACGGCGTTAATAATTCATGTACATGAGGGATTACGAGACGGTCGCCTTCTTCCTCCATGCCTTCCATTGCGATGATGCAGGCATTGGCACCGCGCGCTACTACCTCTTTCACGTTACCGCGAATGTTTAACGCCACGTCTTTTTGCGTTGCTAAAGCGAATACAGGTGTACCTTCTTCGATTAACGCAATCGTACCGTGCTTTAACTCACCACCCGCAAATCCTTCTGCTTGGATATACGAGATTTCTTTTAATTTTAATGCGCCTTCTAAAGACACATAGAAGTCTATGTTACGACCGATGAAGAATGCGTTGCGCGCGATTTTTAAGAAGTCTTCTGCAATTTGCTCCATTTCTTCTTTTGAATCGATCATGGCTTGAATGCCATTTGCTACAATCGCAAGCTCTTGTTTTAAATCAAAATCAATTGCCACGCCTGTTTGCTTCGCTACCGCGTATGCAGCTACTGCTAACACAGCTACTTGTGCGACATATGCCTTTGTAGAAGCTACAGCGATTTCTGGGCCCGCGTGTAATAGTAATGTGTAATCCGCTTCACGAGAAAGCGTAGAGCCCGGAACATTTGTTACCGTTAATGCCTTGTAGCCTAGCTCTTTTATTTTTACTAATACTTGGCGGCTGTCTGCAGTTTCACCTGATTGTGTAATGAACACGAATAATGGCTTTTCAGAAAGCAACGGCATGTTGTAGCCGAACTCACTTGAAATGTGTACTTCTACTGGAATTTTTGCGATTTTTTCGAAGTATTGTTTGCCGATTAACCCTGCGTGATAGCTTGTGCCCGCTGCAATAATATATAAACGATCCGCATCAGCGATTGCATTTAAAATGTCTGTATCGATTGTTACATCTTCGCCTTGCTCGTATGCTTGAATAATTTTGCGGATGACAGTTGGCTGCTCATCCATTTCTTTCAACATGTAATGAGGGTATGTGCCCTTTTCGATATCAGAAGCATCAAGCTCTGCTGTAAATGGTGCGCGTTCTACGACACGGCCATCTAATGAAGAGATTTCTACTTTATCTTTACGTACAAGTACAACCTCTTTATCATGTAATTCGATAAATTGATTTGTTACTTGTAGCATCGCCATTGCGTCTGATGCGATGACGTTGAAATCTTCACCCACACCTACTAAAAGTGGTGATTTGTTTTTCGCCACAAAAATTGTTTCTACGTCCTCGTTATCTAGTAAAGCTAATGCGTAAGAGCCGTGTACAAGTGATAATGTTTTACGGAATGCTTCTAATGTTGATAAGCCTTCTTTTGCAAATTGGTCAACTAATTGCACGATAACTTCTGTATCTGTATCAGAATTCATTTGAATCCCTTTTAAATACGCTTTTTGTAATAGATGATAGTTTTCAATTACCCCGTTGTGCACTAATGTGTAACGACCCGTTGTACTTGTATGAGGGTGCGCGTTTAAGCGGTTTGGTACGCCGTGTGTTGCCCAGCGTGTATGGCCAATCCCTACTGCTGCTTCTACGTCGCCGTCTACTGCTTTACGTAAGTCTGCAATACGACCTTTTTCTTTGAATATCGTTACACCTTCTTCATTGTGTACCGCAATCCCCGCTGAATCATAGCCACGGTATTCTAATTTTTCCAAGCCTTTTAATAAAATTTCCTTCGCGTCTAAAACGCCGTTATATCCTACAATTCCACACATAATCCGATTTCCTCCGGTACATGCATACATCCCTTTTTGGCAATAGCAAAGTAGACTACGAAATCTACCTTTCTCGCAAAATATGGCGATTGCTCTCGTTTAGCAATGCTCCCATAAAAAGCCCAAATTAAAAGGTGATGTAGCTCGTCAATTTTTTAGTTTGATATGCCGTTTCGCTTTTTGTGCAAGAAATTGCTTCCTTGTTTTGAAAACGAAATTACAACCGGGCATGTGCGATTGGGAGGCATCCGCCGAAAAATTCGATAAACCTCCACCTCGTCAGCTAAGACTAGTACCGTCCGATTTTCTTAGCTCTGGCGCTATTATTGTTTTCCGATTTTGTATGCGCAACATTCACTCCTTTACCGCGCAGCTTTTTAAGCTCTTTTATCATACACATAAACAAATTCATCCGTCAATAAATCCCGAAAAATGTAAGCGCTTAAACAAAGAAAGCCCTGTTTTAGACTAAAAACTGGGGCTTTCTTTCAATTTATTCTATGCAAGGCGACGTTTTACAGCCCCTTTTTCTCCAATAATTTCAAAATTTCACGGTTGAAAGCTGGTAAATCATCTGGTGTACGGCTTGTTACAAGCTGTTCCTGACATACGAATACTTCCTCGTCATGGAACTTCGCACCCGCGTATTCTAAATCCACTTTAATCGATTTGTAACCCGTTGTATCGCGGCCCTCTAAAGACTTTGCTGTAATGAGCAGCTGTGGACCATGACAAATCGCAAAGACTGGCTTCATTTCATCCATAAAGTATTTGGCAAACGCTACTACACGATCATCGTCACGTAATAAGTCTGGTGAGAAACCACCTGGAATAAATAATGCATCAAAGTCTTCTGGCTTTATATCACCTACACCTTTATCAATCTTAATTGTAGCTTCACCGCGCTTACCCGTCACCGATTTATTTCCTTCCTTATCAATCGTCACAAGTGTATGCCCTGCTTGTTCTAATGCCTCTTTTGGACTTGTGAATTCCACATCTTCAAATTTGTCTGTTATTAACGTTGCAATCTTTGCCAATGTAAAACACTCCCTCGTCTTTTAAAGTACTTTACTTAGATTCCCTAAAATTTAACCTTTCAAACATAAAAAAAACCGGTAGAAACTCTTCTTAAAGAGGATCTACCGGTGTGAATAAGATTATTCAGTTAAACCCATTTCCGCGCGTACTACATCTGCAATACGGTTTACGAAAGTTTCACAAGCTTCTACTGTTGCTGCCTCCACCATGACACGAACTAATGGCTCTGTACCTGATGGGCGCACTAATACACGACCGTTACCGTTCATTTCTGCTTCTACTTCAGTAATAACTGCTGCTACGTGTTCATTTTGTGTTACCGCATGTTTATCCGTTACACGAACGTTTACTAACTTTTGAGGGTAGATTGTCATTTCAGCTGCAAGTTCAGATAATTTCTTATCTGTCGCTTTCATAATGGCTACTAATTGAATCCCTGTTAATAAACCATCACCTGTTGTGTTGTAATCTAAAAATACGATGTGCCCTGATTGCTCACCACCAACGTTATAACCGTTTGCACGCATTTCTTCTACGACATAACGGTCACCCACTGCTGTTTGTACACTTGTCATGTCGTTATCTTCTAATGCTTTATAGAAGCCCATATTACTCATTACAGTTGACACGACTGTGTTTTTCGCTAAGCGACCTTTTGCATTTAAGTACTTACCGATAATGAACATAATTTGGTCACCATCAACGATTGCTCCATTTTCGTCTACAGCGATTAAACGATCGCCGTCGCCATCAAATGCTAAACCAAGGTTTGCACCGCGCTCCACTGCAAATGCAGCTAGCTTTTCAGGGTGAGTTGAACCCACGCCCTCGTTAATATTTAAGCCATCTGGAGAAGCACCCATTGTTGAGATATCTGCTTCTAAATCAGCAAATAAATGTGTTGCTAATGAAGACGTTGCTCCGTGCGCACAGTCTAATGCGACATGTAAGCCAACGAAGTCTTCATCTACTGTTTGTTTTAAGTAAGAAATATATTTTTGACCACCTTCGAAGTAGTCTGTCACTGAACCAATTGCAGCGCCTACTGGACGTGGTAATGTATCTTGTTCTGCATCAATTAGCGCTTCGATTTCTGCTTCTTGTGCATCTGTTAATTTAAAGCCATCCGGACCGAAAAATTTAATGCCGTTGTCCGCCACAGGATTGTGTGACGCCGAGATCATAACACCCGCTTCTGCATTCATGACACGTGAAAGATAAGCGACACCTGGTGTACTAATAACACCTAGGCGCATTACCTCTGCACCAATTGAAAGAAGACCTGCAATTAATGCACCTTCTAACATTTCTCCAGAAATACGTGTGTCACGTCCAATTAATACTTTCGGGCGATCTTTCGCATCCTTTGTTAGCACATAGCCGCCAATACGACCTAATTTAAATGCGAACTCTGGTGTTAACTCGCTATTTGCGACACCGCGGACGCCATCTGTTCCGAAATATTTACCCATTACTTTTTCTCTCCTTCAACGCCTGACCTATCATACGTTTTAAATGTTTCGTCTATTAACGAATTGATTTAGATGTTACTTGATGTAATTAATTTTCCCCAGCCTCATCTACGCCAGCTTCAGCATCCACTTCGCTCACGTTTTCTTCTTCGTCAGCTGGCTCAATTATTACATCTGCATGAATTGTCAGTTGATCTTGTGATAATTTTGTTGCACCTGTTGGTAAAGCAATTGCAAAATCATATGAACCGGATTCTGTAATCTTAGAACGATCCACTTCCACAACAACTTCTTTTAAGACATCAATCGTAGCTTTCGTACCGTATACCGTAATTTTTGATGGCTCTAACGATAAGTTTTCAATCGTTACACCTTCTTGTAAACTACCTGTTTCAATAAGTGTAATCGGTAGCTCTCGACTATATTCATTAATTTCAACTTTTACGTTTACCTTATCAGGACCTACACGTACGTCTAGCTTATTTAAATCACGATCTAATACTTTGACCGTTGCTTGTTGTTCAAATGATTTTTCGATTCCTTTTTCACCTGTCACCGTAGCTTTAACATAGCTTATGCCATCAATGACACTTTTCGCACCTGTAATTGTGACACGTGTCGGCTCTGCTGTCATACTCTTCACGATATAGTCTTCTTTTACAAGGCGGTTATTCATTTCAGGTTCAACTCGGAACTCTTCTGTAATCTTCTCTTCAATCTGCACATGTACGATTTTCGGATCGATTGAAACATTTAGTTTTTCAGAAAAGTTTTCTTGCTGTATTGTAACGCTATGTTCGCCAATTAACAATGAGTTTAAATCGACAAATACTTTAAAGTCCTTTTCAATCTTCGTGAGTGTGACGATTGATGTCGGGCCTGAAATCTTCACATCGACCGTTTCAGGAAGCCCTGTCACAAATAAATTGTCATGATCATAATACACCTCTAATGGCACATTTGTAATGACATCTGTTTCATTAAAAGAGCTCGTTTCGGCGATGCGTTTTTCTTCTGTTTGAATATATAAGAATAACGCCAACGCTAAAAATAGCGCCGTTAAACGTAGCATCCATGGGCTATCAAATAATTTATCCATTCTTCTTCCCTCCCCAAGTCCACTTAGTCGCTAAGTTAGAATCTTGCTCAGGGCCGAACCACATTTTACGTAGAAGCTCCTCGAATTCTGCAATTGATAGATTACGATGTAAATTACCATTTACCGTAATACTAATCGCACCCGTTTCTTCTGATACAACAACCGTTATCGCATCTGTCACTTCACTAAGTCCAAGTGCGGCACGGTGACGCGTTCCAAGTTCTTTTGAAATGAACGCACTTTCCGAAAGCGGTAAATAACAAGCCGCTGCAGCAATTTCGTTCTTTTTAATAATCACCGCGCCATCATGTAGCGGTGTATTGGGAATAAAAATATTAATGAGTAGCTCTGAAGAAATGCTCGCATCCATTTTTATACCTGTTTCTATATACTCGTTCAAGCCTGTTTCTTTTTCAATTGAAATCAGCGCACCAATTCGACGCTTTGCCATATAGCTAACCGACTTTTTCATGGCTTCCACTAATCGCGTTTGTTCATCCTCTTGCTGACTATTCGTACGTTGGAAGATCTTCCCTCGACCAATTTGCTCCAGTGCTCTACGTATCTCTGGCTGGAAAATAATGATGATTGCTAGGAAACCCCAATCGATGACTTCCTGTAACAGCCAATCAAGGGTATCTAAGCCGAACACATATGTAGCAAATTTCGCTAACACAACGATGAGCAACCCTTTCAATAATTGAACGGCTTTCGTTCCTTTTATGAGGGTTAATGCTTTGTAAACAACGTACCACACCAGTAACACATCTAACACTTTAAAAATAATATCTACAGCCGCAATGTCTGTAAATTGTTCAAAAATTTGCATGTGGCATCCCCCACTTTTAATAGCTAATCATACTGCTTTTAGTATAGCACAATTCAAGCCGTGATTAACTTTCTTAACAGAAAAAAGTCTACCCCAGCGAGTAGACTTTGCTTCTTTTAATAGGACGTCATTTTTTTCTAAAAAGTTTCGTGATTATTCAAAAACGGCTTTTACATCTTGGAAGCCTGTTTTAATTTTATACCATAGCCATTCGAACATTTCATCAATTTCTTCTACTTGCCCTGTGACAACAGCAGTAGATGCCATGTAATTGCCGTTAATAACTGTAATATTACCGTCTACTTCTCCCTCAACGATAATATCGCCATTCTTTACGACAATATCACCTTTAACAACCTCTCCAGCTGGAACCATTACCGTTTGACCATCCACAACTAAGTTCGGCTGCTTTGTCACCGAGAATTGCTCCTCATTCGGGAAGCTACCTAACAACGCTGTACTCATAAATACACAAAATACAGCTGCCGCTACAAGCACCGGATGATGGCGGAACCACCTTTTAATGCCAACCGCGCTTTTACGCTTTGGTAAACGGCTCATTACTTGATCCTCTAAGCCAGGAGGGGCAGTAATATGCGCTGCACTCTTGATAAACGCAACCGTGTCACTTAATTCATGCATATGTTGTTGGCAATCCGAGCACGCTTGCAGGTGTTGCTTTAAGTTCTTTTCATGCTCACGGCTAATATCACCATCTAAATATTCGTGCATATAATCCACGAATTGTGATGCACACGTTTTCATGCGTATCATCCTCCTACAAATTATTTAACTGTTTTCGTAATGCTTCTCTGCCACGGTGGATACGGGTTTTTACCGTTCCTAGTGGCATATCTAATATTTCACTAATTTCCTGCAATGACAGCTCTTCAATATACTTTAAAACGATAACCGATCGATATTTATCTGGCAATCGACTAATTTCATATTGAATACGGTCTTGAAGCTCCATTTGCTCTACTGCTTCTTCAGGCAATTGCTCATCTGCCGCAATTTGCGAATACATATCTAACCCATCTGTACCAGCAACCTCTGCATCTAAGTAATAATCCGGCTTCTTTTTACGTATTCGGTCAATACAAAGATTCGTCGCGATTCGATAAAGCCACGTCGAAAATTTCCGTTTTTGATCATACGAATGAAGATTAATATAGGCACGTATAAATGCCTCTTGCGCGATATCCTCAGCTTCTTGTTGATTGCTGAGCATACGGTAACACACTTGATACAGCTTGTGCTGGTAGAGGTTAACAATATCGGCATATGCGTTTTGATCACCTTTAAGCACTTGCTTTATTCTTTTATTTACTAACGCATCCATTTGTCTTTCCTCTCCACCTTATTAGCTGTTCTATATATACGGACGGCACATATAAAGGTTTCATTTTTTTACGAAAAATTTATAATCGATTTCTTTATTATAGCAAATTTCGTTTCTTCCAATATATGTTTTCTCAATATTCATACTAAAGTTTCCCCAAATAACGAACCAACGAGCGCAACTGCAACATCTGCCGTTTTATTGTGTTCATCTAAAATCGGATTCACCTCAACAAATTCAGCAGAAGTTAACAGGCCTGATTCCTGAATCATCTCCATTGCCAAGTGACTTTCACGATATGTAATGCCTCCCGCAACTGGTGTTCCGACTCCTGGTGTGTAGAGCGGGTCTAGTGCATCTAAATCCAGCGATAAATGCAGCCCATCAATTTGTTTTTCTTTGAAGTAGGCAAGCGTTTGTTCCATTACATGCGTCATTCCTAATCGATCAATTTCGTGCATTGTATACACTTGAATACCACGTTCCTTTATTAACACACGCTCCCCTTCATCAATCGAACGCCCGCCAATAATAATAATGTTTTCCGCCTGTATTTTTGCTTCACTGTGTAAAATTGATGTTAAGCGCTCATGCCCCAAACCAATACTCGTCGCAAGCGGCATCCCGTGAATATTACCTGATGGCGTTGTTTCTGGTGTATTTAAATCAGCGTGTGCATCAAACCAAATAACGCCTAAGTTTTTATAATGTAACGATAAACCTGCCAGTGTCCCAATCGCAATACTATGATCCCCACCAAGCACAAGCGGTGTACGTTGATTTTCAACAACCAACTTCACCATATTGGCAAGCTCCGTATTCACCTGTATAACTTCTTCTAAATTTAAAAGACGCGTATCTTGTTGCTCTAATCTCTGTTGATCAGACGCTCGAATATTCCCTTCATCCACTACTTCATAGCCAAGTATTTGTAAACGTTCCTGTAATCCTGCATAGCGTATGGCACTCGGCCCCATATCCACACCTCGTCGTTGCTGCCCATAATCACAAGGTACTCCAATAATTGAAACGTTTCTATTCTTCATCTTTTCGCATCCCCTAACATGTTTGCATTTCGTTTACTCTACTCTTCTAAACTATGCTCATTAGTCTCTTTTCGAGCTCGTACATGCTTTTCCCTTTTTAGACGCAAAAAATCCCTTACTTAGAATTAAGTAAAGGATTGTAATTTTTATATTTAAGTACACTTCTAAATTGCAAAAATAAAAGTGAGCCATGAAGGACTCGAACCTTCGACCCTCTGATTAAAAGTCAGATGCTCTACCAACTGAGCTAATGGCTCATAAAAAATAAAAAAATGGCTGGGGAACCTGGATTCGAACCAGGGCATGACGGAATCAAAATCCGTTGCCTTACCGCTTGGCTATACCCCAAACATTTTATAGATGGTGGAGGGGGACGGATTCGAACCGCCGAACCCTAAGGAGCGGATTTACAGTCCGCCGCGTTTAGCCACTTCGCTACCCCTCCGACACAGTATAACAGCTTGTTAAAAAATATGGTGGAGGATGACGGGCTCGAACCGCCGACCCCCTGCTTGTAAGGCAGGTGCTCTCCCAGCTGAGCTAATCCTCCATACTAACAAGTGTTATGATTATTTTTTTATGAAGCCTTAAATGGTGACCCGTACGGGATTCGAACCCGTGTTACCGCCGTGAAAGGGCGGTGTCTTAACCACTTGACCAACGGGCCGTTACTTTATATAATGTTGCTCTCTTTAAGACAAGATTTATATTACCATCATTCTCTAAAGTATGCAACCCTTTTTTGAAAATTTTTTTAAAAGAATTTTTATTTTCATATTTTGCTAAAAAAACGCAAAAAAAATGGCTCCGAAGGCAGGACTCGAACCTGCGACCTGCCGGTTAACAGCCGGATGCTCTACCAACTGAGCTACTTCGGAACGCTACTAGTATGTACTGAGTTTATGTTGCTCTCTTTAGTACATTTCTTATTATAGCAACGTTTTTGATTAATACAAGCGTTTTTTCAAAATAATTTAGGGTGATTTTAAATTTATTTAAATTTTCTGAATAGGATAGAAATTTTGGTTATTTTCGACTAAATTTCCTACTAAAAAGTAGAACAAAAAGCAGGGTCGAAATAGCGTACAGTCGCTTGCTTATTGCCATTTTGCAAGGCTGAAGCATCTGCTTATGTTATTTGGTTATCCTTTTTGCCTTGCACGATTAAAATGGGCGCTGATACATTCGATAATTCCTGTTGTGGATCATATTGTAGCCACGACATCATGTAAGGCTGAACTGACGCTCTAAATAACGATTGAAGCTCTACTGAAACGTTTGAACCATTTTACCAGCTTTTAATTTTTCAAGTGCCGTTTTTAAAAGCCACCTCATTTAGAAGTGACTTCGATCTTACACTAAATTACGGGCAACAAACTCAGATAACTTTGTATAGTTACTTACATTCGCGTTACAAATCGTTGCATCTGCACAAATATAATTGCTATATGATGTATAGTTATCGCCATTTCCTTTTACAGTTGCCGTAAACAGGTGCAATGAGCTATCGTGATTACAAATCGCACAAATCCCTTTTATCGGCGTTGGTGCTTCATAAACACCACGTAGCGCTGTATATTCACCTTCTTTTTCTAAAACGATATACTGACGATTCGTACCCTTATCAAGCCAAGAAAAGTAGCTAATCTCCTGCCAATCAACCAGGTCTAACTTCGGTAATTTTAACTTTTTATCTTTTTTAAATAGTTTTTGCAACCCTTTATCACTAATTGCTTTAAACGGGATTGTATAGGCTTTTAAACCATGAATAAACAGCTCGGCGCCCATGCTATTCTCAATCATTTCTACTTCTTTTATAATCGCTTCATCAATTGTCGTTAGATTTTCACGGAGCTCACCAATTGCAAGCGCTCTAACTGTACTTACAACTTTTGAATCGCTTGAAGATGATTTTGCACGAAGAATCTTAGTTACTTGCTGCTCGATTAATCGCACATCGGCTACTGTTAGAAAGGGTGTTGTCATATTGTTTCCTCCATTAAAAACTAGATAAAATTATTTACTCCATATCGTAGAGCTTTCTATTTGCTACGTCAACTATGCTAGTATAATATTTTTCAGTCTTAATCATTTATTGACTTCTAAAAGGATCAAAAAAACCAGATGATTGGTTGAAAGACACAATCATCTGGATGTAATATTAACATTAAATTTTTACATAAAAAAAGCCACTACTGACTAAATCAGCAGCGACTTTTTGAGCCTAGCGACGTCCTACTCTCACAGGGGGAAACCCCCAACTACCATCGGCGCTAAAGAGCTTAACTTCTGTGTTCGGTATGGGAACAGGTGTGACCTCTTTGCCATCATCACTAGACTATTTTATTGGAAGACAAGATTTATTATACTACAATATTGATATAAATATCAAGTGTTTTTTAATAAATTTTTATTCTTTCAAAACTGGATAAACGTTTCATTGATGTTCATAAATTGTGGTTAAGTCCTCGACCGATTAGTATTCGTCAGCTCCACACATCACTGCGCTTCCACCTCGAACCTATCTACCTGATCGTCTTTCAGGGGTCTTACTTACTTGCGTAATGGGAAATCTCATCTTGAGGGGGGCTTCATGCTTAGATGCTTTCAGCACTTATCCCGTCCACACATAGCTACCCAGCGATGCTCTTGGCAGAACAACTGGTACACCAGCGGTGTGTCCATCCCGGTCCTCTCGTACTAAGGACAGCTCCTCTCAAATTTCCTACGCCCACGACGGATAGGGACCGAACTGTCTCACGACGTTCTGAACCCAGCTCGCGTACCGCTTTAATGGGCGAACAGCCCAACCCTTGGGACCGACTACAGCCCCAGGATGCGATGAGCCGACATCGAGGTGCCAAACCTCCCCGTCGATGTGGACTCTTGGGGGAGATAAGCCTGTTATCCCCGGGGTAGCTTTTATCCGTTGAGCGATGGCCCTTCCATGCGGAACCACCGGATCACTAAGCCCGTCTTTCGACCCTGCTCGACTTGTAGGTCTCGCAGTCAAGCTCCCTTATGCCTTTACACTCTACGAATGATTTCCAACCATTCTGAGGGAACCTTTGGGCGCCTCCGTTACTCTTTAGGAGGCGACCGCCCCAGTCAAACTGTCCGCCTGACACTGTCTCCTACCCCGCTAAGGGGCATGGGTTAGAAGTTCAATACAACCAGGGTAGTATCCCACTGACGCCTCCTCCGAAGCTGGCGCTCCGGGATCTCTGGCTCCTACCTATCCTGTACAAGTTGTACCAAAATTCAATATCAGGCTACAGTAAAGCTCCACGGGGTCTTTCCGTCCTGTCGCGGGTAACCTGCATCTTCACAGGTACTATAATTTCACCGAGTCTCTCGTTGAGACAGTGCCCAGATCGTTACGCCTTTCGTGCGGGTCGGAACTTACCCGACAAGGAATTTCGCTACCTTAGGACCGTTATAGTTACGGCCGCCGTTTACTGGGGCTTCAATTCGCAGCTTCGCTTGCGCTAACCACTCCTCTTAACCTTCCAGCACCGGGCAGGCGTCAGCCCCTATACGTCACCTTACGGTTTTGCAGAGACCTGTGTTTTTGCTAAACAGTCGCCTGGGCCTATTCACTGCGGCTCTCTCACGCTTGCACGCTAACAGAGCACCCCTTCTCCCGAAGTTACGGGGTCATTTTGCCGAGTTCCTTAACGAGAGTTCTCTCGCACACCTTAGGATTCTCTCCTCGACTACCTGTGTCGGTTTGCGGTACGGGCACCTCTCACCTCGATAGAGGCTTTTCTTGGCAGTGTGAAATCAGGAACTTCGTCCATACGGACTCGTCATCACAGCTCAATGTTAAAGTATGCGGATTTGCCTACATACACACCTTACTGCTTGAACACGCGCAACCAACGGCGTGCTTACCCTATCCTACTGCGTCCCCCCATTTCTCAAACGGTGAGGAGGTGGTACAGGAATATCAACCTGTTGTCCATCGCCTACGCCTATCGGCCTCGGCTTAGGTCCCGACTAACCCTGAGCGGACGAGCCTTCCTCAGGAAACCTTAGTCATACGGTGGACGGGATTCTCACCCGTCTTTCGCTACTCATACCGGCATTCTCACTTCTAAGCGCTCCACCAGTCCTTCCGGTCTGACTTCAACGCCCTTAGAACGCTCTCCTACCACGCATCCATACGGATGCATCCACAGCTTCGGTGAATCGTTTAGCCCCGATACATTTTCGGCGCAGCGTCACTCGACCAGTGAGCTATTACGCACTCTTTAAATGATGGCTGCTTCTAAGCCAACATCCTGGTTGTCTAAGCAACGCCACATCCTTTTCCACTTAACGATTACTTTGGGACCTTAGCTGGTGGTCTGGGCTGTTTCCCTCTTGACTACGGATCTTATCACTCGCAGTCTGACTCCCGTGTATAAATATCTGGCATTCGGAGTTTGTCTGAATTCGGTAAAGCGAGATGCCCCCCTAGTCCAAACAGTGCTCTACCTCCAGTATTCTCAATCACGAGGCTAGCCCTAAAGCTATTTCGGAGAGAACCAGCTATCTCCAGGTTCGATTGGAATTTCTCCGCTACCCACACCTCATCCCCGCACTTTTCAACGTGCGTGGGTTCGGGCCTCCAGTAAGTGTTACCTCACCTTCACCCTGGACATGGGTAGATCACCTGGTTTCGGGTCTACGACCACGTACTAATTCGCCCTATTCAGACTCGCTTTCGCTGCGGCTCCGTCTTCTCAACTTAACCTCGCACGTAATCGTAACTCGCCGGTTCATTCTACAAAAGGCACGCTATCACCCATTAACGGGCTCTAACTACTTGTAGGCACACGGTTTCAGGATCTATTTCACTCCCCTTCCGGGGTGCTTTTCACCTTTCCCTCACGGTACTGGTTCACTATCGGTCACTAGGTAGTATTTAGCCTTGGGAGATGGTCCTCCCGGATTCCGACGGAATTTCACGTGTTCCGCCGTACTCAGGATCCACTCAGGAGGGAATAACTTTTGGGCTACAGGGCTTTTACCTTATTTTGCGGACCTTTCCAAGTCGCTTCGCCTAAATCATTCTTTTGTAACTCCGTATTGAGTGTCCTACAACCCCAAAGAGCAAGCTCTTTGGTTTGGGCTCTTCCCGTTTCGCTCGCCGCTACTCAGGGAATCGAATTTTCTTTCTGTTCCTGCAGGTACTTAGATGTTTCAGTTCCCTGCGTCTGTCTCAAACACGCTATGAATTCACGTGAGTGTACTATCCGATTAAAGATAGTGGGTTCCCCCATTCGGAAATCCCCGGATCAAAGCTTACTTACAGCTCCCCGAGGCATATCGGTGTTAGTGCCGTCCTTCATCGACTCCTAGTGCCAAGGCATCCACCGTGCGCCCTTATTAACTTAACCAAAAGTTAAACTTAAATCAGAAGATTTAAGATTTTAAGGATATTGCACGACCAATTTCTTGATCTATTGTTTGTTTATTACTTATCAATGTCGTTTTATCCAGTTTTCAAAGAACAATGTTTTGAAGTATCTCATTCAATTAAGAATGAACCTTCAAAACTGAACAGCAAACGTTAATGAGTATCTTTCCCATGGAAAGATTTCCGAAATAATCCTTAGAAAGGAGGTGATCCAGCCGCACCTTCCGATACGGCTACCTTGTTACGACTTCACCCCAATCATCTATCCCACCTTCGGCGGCTGGCTCCATAAAGGTTACCTCACCGACTTCGGGTGTTACAAACTCTCGTGGTGTGACGGGCGGTGTGTACAAGGCCCGGGAACGTATTCACCGTGGCATGCTGATCCACGATTACTAGCGATTCCGGCTTCATGTAGGCGAGTTGCAGCCTACAATCCGAACTGAGAACGATTTTATCGGATTAGCTCCCCCTCGCGGGTTGGCAACCGTTTGTATCGTCCATTGTAGCACGTGTGTAGCCCAGGTCATAAGGGGCATGATGATTTGACGTCATCCCCACCTTCCTCCGGTTTATCACCGGCAGTCTCCTTAGAGTGCCCAACTAAATGATGGCAACTAAGAACAAGGGTTGCGCTCGTTGCGGGACTTAACCCAACATCTCACGACACGAGCTGACGACAACCATGCACCACCTGTCACCGTTGTCCCCGAAGGGAAAACTGTATCTCTACAGTGGTCAATGGGATGTCAAGACCTGGTAAGGTTCTTCGCGTTGCTTCGAATTAAACCACATGCTCCACCGCTTGTGCGGGCCCCCGTCAATTCCTTTGAGTTTCAGTCTTGCGACCGTACTCCCCAGGCGGAGTGCTTAATGCGTTAGCTGCAGCACTGAGGGGCGGAAACCCCCCAACACTTAGCACTCATCGTTTACGGCGTGGACTACCAGGGTATCTAATCCTGTTTGCTCCCCACGCTTTCGCGCCTCAGTGTCAGTTACAGACCAGATAGTCGCCTTCGCCACTGGTGTTCCTCCAAATCTCTACGCATTTCACCGCTACACTTGGAATTCCACTATCCTCTTCTGCACTCAAGTTCCCCAGTTTCCAATGACCCTCCCCGGTTGAGCCGGGGGCTTTCACATCAGACTTAAGGAACCACCTGCGCGCGCTTTACGCCCAATAATTCCGGACAACGCTTGCCACCTACGTATTACCGCGGCTGCTGGCACGTAGTTAGCCGTGGCTTTCTAACAAGGTACCGTCAAGGTAGCGCCAGTTACTACGCTACTTGTTCTTCCCTTGCAACAGAGTTTTACGAACCGAAATCCTTCTTCACTCACGCGGCGTTGCTCCATCAGACTTTCGTCCATTGTGGAAGATTCCCTACTGCTGCCTCCCGTAGGAGTCTGGGCCGTGTCTCAGTCCCAGTGTGGCCGATCACCCTCTCAGGTCGGCTACGCATCGTTGCCTTGGTGAGCCGTTACCTCACCAACTAGCTAATGCGCCGCGGGTCCATCCTATAGTGATAGCCGAAACCATCTTTCAACTTCAAAACATGTGTTTCGAAGTATTATCCGGTATTAGCTCCGGTTTCCCGAAGTTATCCCAGTCTATAGGGTAGGTTACCCACGTGTTACTCACCCGTCCGCCGCTAAATCAGAGAGAAGCAAGCTTCTCTAATCATTCGCTCGACTTGCATGTATTAGGCACGCCGCCAGCGTTCGTCCTGAGCCAGGATCAAACTCTCCATAATAGTTAGTTTGAAAGCTCATTTGCTTTGCTAGCGATCCAACTAATTAAAGTTGTAATCTATTGTTTGTTTCATTTAAGAAACTTGTTTTTCATTAACGTTGCTTGTTCAGTTTTCAAGGTTCATGTTTGTTTCGTTTAGTGCATCACCTCTTGGCGACTCACTTATAGTAACATCGATTTGTTATATTCGTCAACACCTTTTCATAAGTTTTTTATAGAAACATGTTTAAAACTAATAGAAAGAGGGTACTGGACATTGCTTAAAACCTTGGTATCACTAGCTTTTTGTTTAATTATTGTTTTCTTTTATTTTGATGAAAAAAACACGATTTTCCCTGTTTTCCACCTAACAGAAACACCAATGATCGTTACAAAAGGGCAATTTGGCGCTAGTTTGCTTGTTGAAGTAAGTTATTCTCATGAGGGTTTTGACGATTGGATTGCTACCTTGCCAAAACCATACCCACTTTTTTTAGTGGATTCGGATTGGATCCTTCGTAGTCCAGATATCGTAGAGCTACTAATAGAACGAAACATCCCTGTAGGTTTACTCGGCTCTACACAAGAGGAATACGAGGCAGATGACAGATTACTAGAAAGACAGCTAACCGTTTATGAAAAGACCTTTTCACAAGTACCACTTTGGTTTGCGACGCGTGACTATCTCATGGATGAAAAAATGCAACAAACGTTACATGGCCGTGGGATTAATTTAATTGCGCCTACGTATTCTTTTACGACATTAAAGAAAAAAATAACAGATGGCGATTTTATTAGTATTCCCTTACATCGTGATACAGTCGTTTCTTTCCAAGAAATGCAACACTATATTACCTCACATCCGTTTCTTTCTATAGAAGAAAACCTATTTGGTTATGAACTTCAGACGAAACGAATCCCATGAAAAAAAGCTATCCGTCATTGGATAGCTTTTTTCTTATGCTTCCGCAGTCTTTGCTGCTTCTTTACGTGCTTTGCGGCGTTTTTCTAATTTTTTGCGGTCTGATTCTGACTGCGCATTATATTTTGGCAACATTAAAATTTGGAATGCATTTACCGCAAGTAATGGGAATAATAATAATGCCACATAAACATCAATATTATCCTGACGTCCCATTAACGCAATAATCCATTCTAATGAAGTCACAACGACCATGAAAAACATTGTCGAAATTAGGACATGTGGTTTTTGCGTCATTTTCACTTTTTTTATTGCTGTAAAAATAGCCGCGCCTACTAGCACCATAAGTAATATACCGTATATTACCCAATCGCCAGCCGTTTCTGCCCCTGGAGCAAAACGGAACACAACGATATCTACCAATACAATGATAATTAGTACAACTTGCACCCAATTCCATAATGTTAGTGATCTAAATATATTGACACCTACTTGATGTAACGTTAAATAGGCAAAGAATCCGGCTTGTGCCATCACACTCATTGTAGCACCTAAAACAAAATTCCAAATGATTGCAGCTAGAAATTCTACAATTTCTCCGTTCGCTAAATATGGCTGGTAAAAGTCCCAACGAATAATTAACGAAGCTACTGCATTGACTAGGCCACCGATTACTACCGCCCAAAAAGCGAATTTAATCCAGTTTCGTATCGTCACGAACGTACCCCCATTATTTTAATATACTTGTATATTTTAGCAATTTTACATTAAAAAAGCGACCTTACAAGAAGCTTGTTACATAATTTTTATAAAATTGTGAACAATAAATGAAAGCGCTTTAGGATATTTTGCGCTATATGCAATCAATAGAAGGGACGAAAATCAATGCGACGTTTTTTCATTTTCATATTAGCCGCGCTCTTCCTCGCTAGCTGTAACGATGCAAAATCAACAACGATGTCCTATGAAGAAGTGAAAAAAATTATGGTCGATGCCATACAAACTGAAGACGGAAAAAAGGCCATTCGTCAGCTCTTTGAAGATAAAAGCTTTCGCGAATTACTTATTTTAAATACCGAGGAAGTGAAAAAGGCGACCGAAGAGACATTGCTGTCAAAGGAGGCAACGGATTTTTGGGTCAAAACATTTGAGGACCCTAAATTTAAAGAGGCTTTCGCAAAAAGTATGCAAAAACAGCAAGAAGATTTAATGAAAGACCTATTAAACGATGCGTCCTATCAAGAAGACCTAACTGCTTTTTTTGGGCAGGCCGATATGCAAAAGCAGCTAGAGACCATTTTAAAAGGGGCCGTCATGCGTAAAGAGCTTGAAAAGGTAGTTATGGAAACAATTGAAAACCCATTGCTTCAATCCAAATGGCAGGAACTCATAAAAAAGAGTGGGGAAGGTGGCTCTGAGGGCGGTTCACAAAAGAAAGAAGAAGCTGGTGGGAAAAAAGAAGAGGAGTCCTCACAATGAGACTCCTCTGTTCGTTATTTCGCTAATTCATCAATAATGCCTTGTGCTAATTGTAAATAAATTTTCCCTGTTGGGTGCTCCGCTGCATAAATAGACGGTGCGAAATCTTCTTCAGACCAATCAGGCTGACCAAGTGGAATTTGACCAAGTAACGTTGTACGTAATTCTTCAGCAAGCTTTGGACCGCCACCTTGGCCAAATACGAATTCTTTTTCGCCGGCTTTGTTTTCATACCACGCCATATTTTCAATAACACCTAAAATTTCGTGGTTTGTTTGTAATGCCATGGCGCCTGCACGTGCTGCAACAAATGCTGCTGTTGGGTGAGGGGTAGTCACTACGATTTCTTTTGAAGCCGGTAGCATTTGGTGAATATCAAGTGCTACGTCACCTGTACCTGGTGGTAAGTCTAATAGTAAGTAGTCTAAATCGCCCCACTCAACATCGCGGAAGAACTGATCTAACACTTTACCAAGCATTGGCCCACGCCATACGATTGGTGCGTTATTTTCTACGAAGAAGCCCATCGAAATGACTTTTACGCCTAAACGCTCTACTGGATAAATGCGGTCTTCTTTTACAACCGGCATTTCTGTTACGCCCATCATATCTGGTACAGAGAAACCGTAAATATCGGCATCGATTAAGCCAACTTTTTTACCTAAACGCGCTAAAGCAACCGCCATATTTACAGAGACTGTTGATTTACCTACGCCACCTTTACCCGAAGCAATCGAAATAAATTGCACGCTTGATAATGGTGATAAAATATCTTGTGCTTCCGCTTCTGTTGCTTGTCCGCGGAATGATTGTAATACTTCTTGTGGTAACTCTTCGAAACGAATTCCTACTGAAGCTGCGCCATTTTCTTTTAGCACTTCAACAACTTTCATTTGAAGTTGCATTTGCTCTGGCGTATTTGTTTTTGCAATCGCAATACGAACACTGATATGTTCTTTTTCAGCTTTAATTGAAACGTTTGTTACACCTTTTGTTTCTGCTAATGATTTATGTAAAAACGGATCTTGTAATTCGCCTAATAGGTCTCGGACTTGTTGTTCGTTTAACATATCAAACACTCCCCTGAATGAAATTTCCATAGTTAGTATATCATACTCGTTTCGTATTGTTATTACATGTTGCCTATTCGAATTTTACATGAATATAATTTTCAATTCCTCGTGCAATAGCGAAGGCCATTTTGTCTTGGTACGATTCAGTAGCTAGTAATTCCTTCTCTTCTTCGTTACTTAAAAAGCCGGTTTCTACTAAGACAGCTGGTACTTCCACTTTCTTTAATAAGTATACCTGCTTAATCGATAACGCCTCGCGTGTTGTGTTTTCCATCGTCTCTCGAATCGATTGCTGAATGGCTTTTGCTAACTGCTCACTACTGGTATGCCCCTCTTTGTGATAAAACACCTGTGCGCCTCGCCACTTACTATTTGGAATCGCATTGGCATGAATCGTTATAAATAAGTCCGGCTCCTGTTGCTGAACGAGCGCCTCGCGTAAAAAGATATCCTGTTTTTTCCGCTCCCGATTTGTTGGAAACGTTTCACTTGGTGCATGTTCACTTAGCACATCTCCATCTGACGTGCGTGTTAAGACCACTTCTGCCCCTAAACGTGTCAATTGCCGTGCCACTTTCTTTGTAATCGCTAATGTCACTTCCTTTTCAATGACGTCTCCATTTGACGCACCACCATCTAAGCCCCCGTGCCCTGCATCAAGCATAATTTTCATACCACCTAATGGCTCCGGCAAAAAGAACCGTTTGTCCGATGCACTCGTTTCATAAACAACAACAAGCATCGAGCAAAACATAACAAACCCCAGTGCTAGCCAACGCCTCAAAAAAACCACCGCCCTTTTTGCCTACTATACGCAAAAGGACGGTGGTTTATTCAGGAACGATTTAGTTTGCGAGCAGTTGCTTTTGCAAGGATGCATAAAACCCATCAGCCTGCATTAATGTATCGTGATCACCTTTTTCAAAAATTTGTCCGTCTTTCATAACTAATATTTGATCCGCCGTTTCAATCGTTTTTAAACGGTGTGCAATAACAAAGCTTGTACGCCCTTGCATTAAGTTATTCAAGCCCTTTTGAATATGCACCTCGGTCATCGTATCTACACTTGATGTGGCTTCATCTAAAATTAAAATATCTGGGTCTTCTAAAATCGCACGCGCAATCGCGATTAACTGACGCTGCCCCTGACTTAAATTCATCCCACCACTTGTCAGCACTGTTTCATATTGCTCCGGTAGATACTTAATAAAGTTATGTGCATACGCAATTTTCGCCGCTTCTTCTACTTCAGCGTCTGTCGCATCCAGCTTCCCGAAGCGAATATTTTCACGAACCGTACCTGAAAATAAATACGTATCCTGTAGGACAACCCCTACATGGTCACGCACATTGCTCATTTGATAATGGGTGATCGGCTCGCCATCTAATAAAATACGGCCACCTGTTGCATCATAAAAGCGTGTTAATAATTGAATGATAGTTGTTTTCCCTGAACCTGTTGGACCAACAATCGCAATCGTCTCGCCCGCTTTTGCGATAAAATCAATGCCCTTTAATACAGGCTTGTCTACTTCATAGCCAAATTGCACCTGTTCAAATGTAACATCACCGTTTAACTTCGCTTTTTGTTTTGCATTTGGAACATCTGCTACTTCACGCGCTTCATCTAAAATTTCAAACACACGCTCCGAACCAGCTATTGCTGACTGGAAGGTATTGAGTAAGTTAGATAATTGGTTAATCGGTCGGAAAAATTGGCGTGTATACGTCACAAACGATGCGATAATCCCGATCGACAGGCCACTCGTTACCGCCATCACCGCACCGGTACCAATGACAAGGCTCAAGCCTAAGTTATTCATAAAGTTATTAATGGGCCCCATGAAACCTGAAATAATATCCGCACGCATCGCAGAGCCGCGCAGCTTTTCATTGGCCTCTTTAAATTCCGCTAATGTTGCCTTTTCTTTACCAAATAGCGTAATAATATCGGCATTCGAAATCGTTTCTTCGATATAGCCATTTAAATTCCCTAAATCCCGCTGGCGCTCTTTATAGTTCACACTACTGCGCTTAATAATTTGCTTCGTCGCCCATACGATTAACGGAATAATAATGAGCGTTACCAAAGCCAGTCGCCAATCTAAAAAGAAGAGAGCAAACGCCGTTCCGACAATCGTTAAGAAACTCGAGACAATTTGAATGACACTTTGTGATAATGCTGCATTTAAGTTTTCAATATCGTTCGTCATACGACTCATTAAATCGCCCTGTTGTTTTTTATCAAAAAACGCCAAGGGCAATGCTTGGTACTGTTCAAATAATTGCTGACGCAAGCGACGAATCGTTTTTTGCGACACACGAATCATGACAAACTGCTGCGCCCACGTTAAGAAAGACGAAGCCGTGTAAACACCCGCTAATATAAGGGCCATACGAATCGTTCCCGACACATCGAACTTCACGATATAGTCATCAATCGTTTTCCCGATTAAATACGGGCCAACTAAGCTAAGTAGCGTACTAATAATCACGAAGATGACAACATTAATAAGCTCCACACGTTGAATGCGTAAGTAACCCCAAATGCGGAGTAACGTTTGCTTTTGGTTTTTTGGCTTGACGATAGGTCCTGTTAAACGACCACCTCTAGCCATCGGGGATGGAGGTCCACCTTGCTGTTTATTCACCTAGTGTCACCCCTTTTTCCGCCTGCGTTTTCGCCATTTCCTGATACAGCGCACTCGTTTTTAGTAGCTCCATATGCGTACCCTGTGCCACAATCTCCCCATCATCCATAACAAGGATTTGCTCAGAATGACGAATCGATGAAATTTTCGAAGACACAATGAATTTCGTTGCATCCGCAAATTTTGTGGCAATGGCCGTTTGAATCGTTTTTTCAGAAATACTATCTACCGCGCTTGTCACATCATCTAAAATGAGAATTTGCGGCTGGCGAACAAATGCTCGTGCCATTGCGAGACGCTGCTTTTGACCGCCCGATAAGTTTGTCGCCCCTTGTGTTAACTCATGTTCGGTACCTGCTGTGAGTTTATCAACAAACTCCTTCGCGTTTGCTGCAGCTAGTGCTTCTACGATGTCCTCCGCAGTTGCCTCGCCTTTCCCGTAACGTAAGTTTTCCACAATCGTTTTCGAAAATAGCGTTGCTTTTTGCGGTGCATAGCCAATTGCCGCGCGTAAATGCTCTAAATCATAGTCTTTAATATTAACCCCATCGATTTTCACCGTACCCTGGTCTACATCAAACAGTCTTGGTAGCATTTTCACGAGTGTTGATTTCCCGCTACCCGTCATCCCAATAATTCCAACTGTTTCACCTGGCTCAGCGTGGAAGCTCACATTTTTTAAAACATCCTCTGTGCCTTTTAGATAAGAAAAGTGCACGTTTTCAAATGTGACACGTCCTTTTATCGCATGATGATCGGCTTGTTCTGGACTGGTTAACTCTGTTTTTTCTTCGAGTACCGCAACAAGGCGATCCGCACTTGGAATGGCACGTGCTAATTGAATGAGTACGTTTGACGAACTCGTTAACCCTTGCATGACCATCATTAAATAGTTAATAAACGCTAAAATGACACCAACCTGCAGTGTATTATTATCGACTTTAATGGCACCCATCCATAATGCGGCAACAATTCCTAAGTTCACGACAAACATCGTTAGCGGCCCTAACACTCCAATAATTTGGTCGGCCATCATACTACGCTTCATCAGCTGACTATTCACATCGGCAAATTGCTCAATCTGATGGTCTTTTCGGTTATACGCTTTAATCACGCGTATACCGGCTAGGTTTTCCTGTACCTTCGTATTGACTTGGTCGACTACCTTTTGCACTTTATAAAACAGCTTGCCAGAAAGTGCCGTAAAGTAATACATGAAAAACGCTAAAATTGGCACAACAACAAGCAAAATGGGGAATAGCTCTCGTGCGGTAATGAACACGATGACAATCGCCCCGATAAACATCATTGGCCCGCGCACAAAAATTTTCAGCAGCATCGTTAAGGCGCGCTGAAGCATTTCAACATCACTGGTTAAATTCGTCACTAACTTCCCGAGAGTAAATTTATCTTTACTTTTATTCGAGAAATACGTAATCGTTTCATATAAATCCTGACGTAAATCGGTCGAGAAATTGACCGCTGTTCGCGAGGCATAAATCGAACAGCCCACCCCACCAATCATCCCGATTAATGATGTGGCTAACATCAGACCAAACATTTTTACGATATACGTCGTATCGCTTTGTGCAATTCCGTCATCAATAATGTGCTGTAAAATCGTTGGCTGTAATAAATCCATGCCAACTTCGATCAGCATCATCACCGGCGCAATAATTGCAAATAACAAATACGGCTTTACGTATTTCGCTAACTTCCAAACTGACTGCATAAAACTCGTTCACTTCCTTAATCTGAACAACTTAATCTTCCTGCACGTTTTCTAAAATCTCATTAAGCTGAAATAATCCAACAAAGTCATTCATAATCGCTTCTGTTGCCTTTAATTCACCCGCAATGACTGGGTGAATCGATTGCAATTCTGGTGCTTCTAATTGTTTTTTTAACGTATCGCGCTTCGTTTGAAGCTGACGGTAAAATTCTAATGCACGCCCACGACGAAATGTTTGCGCTCCTTTACGGCGTGGGGAACATTCACCTTCTCCGCGACGTTCTCTTCCTTCAGGTCTCATCTTCTTCACCTCTTCACTCTAACGTTCTACGAATACAATTGTATACATTTGTATGCTTTTTTTCTAGTATATTGTTTACCTAAAGAACATTCGAGAAAATAAATTCAAACCCATTTCAAATTAGCGGTATTTAGTATATATTAGGACAAATAGGTAATTTATAGAATTATTCATCATTTTAGTAAGTTAAGGAGGGATTGGGGTTGAATCCAAAGTTACAAGTGATTGTTGATTCCATTGATTTTTATCAATCGACGTATCCTGAAGATGCCTGTATATTAATTTTTGATTTAGAAAAAGTAGTCGGTTACAAACGCGGGAAAAAAATTGATTTAAAAATTAAACTTGGTGAAACTGCTGAACAGCACCGCAACACAACAAGTGTCCGCGCAATGAGAAGCGGGAAATTTTTACGGGAAGAACGCAATGCACAAGGCTTTGGTTTCCCCTATATCGCTTCCGCTGTACCGGTTTTGGACAATGGACAAGTCATCGGTGTTGTGACAGGGGTTATTTCAAATTATCGCGTTAGCAATATGCGTAGCGTTGCCGAGGAACTTTCCGGTGCAGTAAAAGAAATGTCGGCTACCAACGAGCAGCTTGCACACGCGAGTACGGATGTTTCAAATCGCATTGAAGAACTATCACAGTACGCCGAGTTGATGAACGGGAACATTCAGCAAATCACCTCGATTGTAGATGCCGTCAAAGGTATCGCGATGCACTCAAAAATTTTAGGCTTAAATGCATCGATTGAAGCCGCGCGTTCGGGAGAGCACGGCAGAGGCTTCGCCGTCGTGGCCAATGAAATTCAAAAAATGGCACAAAACAGTACCGATAGCGCCAATAATATCGCGAAACAACTCGTCGACATCACCGATTCGATCGAGCATATTAATTCGTACACAAAACAAATTTCAGCCTTCACCGAAGAATATACTGCGAGCATGCATGAAATGAGTGCTGGCTACACTAGTATCAATCAGATTGGTCAAAAGTTGCTCGGTCTTGGTGAAGTAGAGCAGTAAAGTTCATGTTTATTTTGAAAGCACCTACAAGATGGAGGGTGCTTTTTTGCGTTCCTTTTGATAGATTGCTACGATAGCCATAATCATTTCTACTAAAGGAGCTTCCAATGAAAAAAGTAACGAGCGATGTCCTGCAGTTTAAAGGGACGCATTATGATTTTGGCGTTTGTCAAGGCAATCAGTTAAAACATTCCCCCCTACTAAAAAATCGTGAAGTGATGTATCAACGCTTCACACAAAAATTTACGGTGGATGCACCACATATTAAACACTTACTAAATATGTATGCCCCTTATTTGATTGATGAAATTGAAGGCCTAGCAAGCGCACTAGATTATACCGAACAGCAAGCATTGCTACATTTTGCCGGGTACTATGCCAATCTAAAGAGCGGCTGCTCGATTACCGCAAGCCCGCACTATCTCATTCGTAATTATGACAATGCCCCAAGTACGTATGATGGACGTTTCGTATTTTTTGCCCCAACCGACTCGGGTTTTGCTTCTATGGGGCCAACGATGCAAGTGACTGGGCGCATGGATGGTTTAAATGAAAAAGGCCTTTGTATAGGCTATAACTTTGTGAATACCAAAAATAACGGCGACGGCTTTGTTTGTAATATGATTGGACGTCTGTTACTCGAGCGCTGTGCAACAACCGATGATGCTATTCAACTCCTACGCGACATCCCGCATAAGCATTCATTTAACTATGTCGTACTGGATGCAGCCGGGAATCCTAAAATTATCGAAGCCTCCCCACGCGAAATTGTCGTACGTGAAGCAACGGCTTGTACGAATCATTTTAATGTTCTCGTAGAAGAAAATCGTTATCGTATGGAGGATTCCCTTGCGCGTGAAACGGTCATTTTAGGTGCACAACAGCAGGCACTATCGATGAAAGAAGCCTTCGAATTAATGAATGGAATTGAACGCGGTGTATTTGCGACAAAGTACGGAGCTTGGGATGGAACTTTACATACAGCTGGCTATATGCCAAGTGAACGACGAGCAATTTTTGCCCTTGGTGGTAATGCGTTACCGGTCATGATTGATTTTGAAAAGTGGTTGCAGGGAGAACGTTTTGCTGTGACGAAGTTAAAAGGTGAGCTTGATGCGAATGAGGGATTTGGAAATGCGGAATAGGGATTTTTTTGGATGTTGAGTTGATTTCACTAGATTTCGCGATTATTAGAAAATGAGATTACCGAAGTGAAATCAAGCTTATCTTCCCAAGCCAAGTCTCTAGTTTTATGACAACCTCTAAAAAGAAGTTTAAAAAAACCCTTTCTCGGAAAATATCCAAGAAAGGGTTTTGTAATTTCGCAAAATAGTAATCGAAAAGATTAACGTTTTGAGAACTGAGGTGCACGACGAGCGCCGCGTAAACCTGGTTTTTTACGTTCTTTCATGCGAGAATCACGAGTTAATAGACCTGCAGCTTTTAAAGCGCCACGGAAGTCAGGATCAACTTGTAATAATGCACGAGCGATACCATGACGGATTGCTCCAGCTTGACCTGTGAATCCACCACCGTTTACGTTAACGTGAACGTCATAAGAACCTTTAGTTTCAGTTGCTTCTAATGGTTGGTTGATGATTAAGTGTAAAGTTTCGTATGGTAGGTAATCAGCAACATCACGGTTGTTGATTACTACTTTACCTTCGCCTGGTACTAAACGTACGCGAGCAGTTGAGCTTTTACGGCGACCTGTGCCGATGTATTGTACTTGTGCCAAAGTTATTTCCTCCTATTATAATTTATTTATTAACCACGTAGCTCGTAAGCTTCTGGTTTTTGTGCAGCATGTGGATGCTCAGAACCAGCGTAAACGTTTAACTTAGTAAACATTTGACGACCTAAAGAGTTCTTTGGAAGCATACCTTTGATTGCTAACTCAAGCATTTGAGTTGGGTATTTTTCTTTCATTTCTCCAGCTGTACGCTGTTTTAAACCACCAGTGAATTGAGTGTGGCGGTAGTAAATTTTACCTTGTAATTTATTACCTGTTAACTCGATTTTTTCTGCATTGATGATGATTACGTGATCACCTGTATCAACGTTTGGTGTGAAAGTTGGTTTATGTTTACCACGTAAGATAGCAGCTACTTCAGAAGCTAAACGACCTAATGTTTGGCCTTCTGCGTCAACTACTAACCACTTACGTTCTACTTCTTGACCTTTAGCCATGAAAGTTGTGCGCATGTTTGTATCCTCCTAATCGATATAAAATTACCGTTATTTTTCATTATTCTACACTTATAAGTTTTCGGGGCTTATTATTGTGGTGGTAATGAAAATACCATACATCATCTTATAATAATCCTGTACATAAGTCAAGGTATTTAATCGAACACCTGGAAAGGTTGTTAACGCCTTGATTGATGCCTGTTTCGCCCGATTTCCTAAAAAAAATTCAGGTATTCTGAAAAAAATTTTTCATTTATTCATAGAAAACTTGTTCCAAATACAGTCCATGTGCAGGGGCGGTTTTTCCTGCCTGCGCACGGTCCATTGACGCAATTGCCTCCGCAACGGAATCCACTTCCCGGCGACCCGTCCCTACTTCCCATAACGTACCGGCAATAATGCGTACCATGTTATATAAGAAGCCTGTTCCAGCGATCGTCATATGCAGTTCTTCTCCGTGCCATGTAAGCTCGATTCCGTGCACTGTACGCACTTTATCGACAACGCTTGTATTCGCTGCACAAAAACAGCTAAAATCATGTGTGCCAATAACGGCATTTGCCGCACGCTGCATCGCTTCAACGTCTGGCTTAACCCCAGTTGTCTCTACCGTGTAATGACGGCGAAACGGGCTCTGTACGACGTTACAATCCCATATATAACGATAGCGCTTGCCTGATACGTCAAAACGTGCGTGAAAATCATCTGCTACTTCTTCAACCGCTAAAACGCGAATATCACGAGGCAGCTGCACATTTAATGCCTTTTGATATTTATCAGCAGGAATCCTAAGCGGTGTATCAAAATGAATGACCTGACCTGTTGCATGGACGCGCGCATCGGTACGACCACTTGCCGTGATTTTCACCATATCGCCCTTATGCATGACCTTTAATACTTTTTCTATTTCAAGCTGGACGGTACGCTCCCCTGGCTGCACTTGGTAGCCGGCAAACTGTGTCCCGTCATAGCTAATTGTTGCTTTTAATCTCATCGGTCTTCTCCTAGCTACGCAGCATAAATAGTATAACCGCAACTACCACAAGTAGCACTAAGCTAATTGTATCTCTCGCTGTCCATTTAAGCTGACGATATTTCGTACGCCCTTCACCGCCGCGGTAGCCACGTACTTCCATAGCAGTCGCTAAATCCTCAGCACGTTTAAACGCACTGACAAAGAGTGGCACTAGTAATGGCACAACCGCCTTTAAACGATCCTTAATTGGCCCTGCACTTAAATCAGAACCACGCGCCATTTGTGCTTTCATAATTTTATCCGTTTCATCCATTAAGGTTGGAATGAAGCGCAGTGAAATTGACATCATTAACGCAAGTTCATGGACTGGTAACTTAAATCGCTTAAACGGATTCAATAATGTCTCAAGTCCATCCGTAATCGAAATCGGTGACGTTGTTAACGTTAAAATTGACGTCATAAACACTAGTACTAAAAAACGTAGCGATATAAAAACACCTTGGCGTAACCCATCCTCATAGATTTTCACAAAGCCTAAATCTAATAGGACAGCCCCTCCTTTTGTCATGAGCAAATGTAGCACGAGCGTAAAGACCATCAAAAAGATAACGGGCTTTAGGCCATTTATTAAAAAGTATAGACGAATTTTAGATAACACAACCACAAATAACGTCAGTGCTAATAGAATCGCATACGTGATAACATTGTTTGCTAAAAACACAACCACGATAAACGCAAAGACAAATAATAGCTTCGAACGTGGATCTAGCTTATGGACGAATGAATCCCCCGGAATATAGCGTCCGAAAATCATTTTTTCCATCATACCTCATCACGCTCCTTTCGAACAACTTGGCCAATTTCTAAGGCCAGCTCTTCTTCCGTTAAGCATGTTTGATGAAGTCGCGTCCCAAGCATTTTCTCAACTTTACGTTGAAACTTCACAACACGTGGTGGTTCTAGACCGTATTTCGCGAGCATTTGTTCATCCCCAAAAATCTCACGTGGTTCCCCAACAAGTACCGAAACACCTTCATGCATAATCGCCACGTAATCTGCATAACGTGCCGCATCTTCCATACTATGCGTTACGAGAATTGTCGTTAAGCCCTTTTGTTTATGCAAATTATAGAATAAGTCCATCATCTCTTTTTGCCCACGAGGATCAAGCCCCGCTGTCGGTTCGTCCAACACAATCACTTCAGGCTCCATGGCAAGCACCCCTGCAATTGCTACACGACGCATCTGCCCACCTGATAAATCAAATGGTGACTTCTCTAACACACTCTCCGGTAGGCCAACAAGCTTGATTAACTCACGTGCACGTTTCTCTGCTTCTTCTTGTGAAATACCGAAGTTCATTGGACCAAAAATAATGTCCTTTAATACCGTTTCTTCAAATAGCTGATGCTCTGGGAACTGAAAGACAATACCAACCCTTTGGCGGATTGGTTTTAAATCCTTGGCCTTCTTACCCGCTTCAATCATTCTGTCTCCTACCTTGACAACACCTTCAGACGGCTTTAATAGCCCGTTAAAATGCTGTAAAATGGTCGACTTCCCTGAGCCAGTATGGCCGATAATTGCCTGGTAGCTACCGCTTTGAATTGTCAAATTCACATCATAGAGTGCATACTTTTCAAACGGTGTCCCCTTTGAATAGGCATAGCTTACTTGTTGAAGTTGGATGTCCATAAATCATTCACCAGCTCTTCTTCTGTCATATGTTGCCCAACAAGCGAAACGCCCTGTGCTTGTAAGAGCTTCGTCATTTTCATCGCAAACGGTAAATCTAAGCCGAATTTCACGAGCTCATCTCCGAGTGCAAAAATCTCAGACGGTGTGCCCTGTGCATACTTTTTACCAGCATTCATGAAAATAATACGATCTGCAAGTAGCGCCTCTTCTAAATCATGCGTAATCGCTAGTACCGTTAAGCCAATTTCCTTACGTAGCGACTCCACAATATTTAACACTTCCTCACGCCCTTGTGGATCGAGCATCGAAGTTGCTTCATCTAAAATTAGAATTTGTGGTTGCATCGCTAATGCACCTGCAATTGCGACACGCTGCTTTTGTCCACCTGATAAATGATGCGGCTCATGATTCATGAACTTCTCCATCTTTACCTGTTGCAGTGCCGTCTTCACACGTTGCACCATTTCTTCATGCGGTACCCCGTTATTTTCTAGAGAAAAAGCCACGTCATCTTGTACAGTAGCCCCTACGAATTGGTTATCTGGATTTTGAAACACCATGCCCATTTGCGCACGAATGTCCCATATATTTTCTTCCGTTAAAACATCATATTTTATACGCACTTCACCTTGCTGTGGAAATAATAGACCGCTCATGAGCTTAGCCATCGTGGATTTACCTGAACCGTTATGGCCAACAATCGCAATCCACTCACCTTTATTAATCGAGAACGTTACATCCTCTACAGCATTTCGTGCGTCTTTGTCTTCAGGTGTATAAGAAAATGTCACATTATTAAATGATAAAATTTCGTCCATCATCGCCACGTTTGCCTCATTTCCATTGCTATTTCTTCATTTGGTGCATCTATTGCCCAGGAAATAACAATTTTTATCGACATATATAAAAATAAAGCACGTTTTCAAACAAGTTTTGCCCCGTAAGGCTACCTATTTAAACGTACTTTATGTTTGCATATGTATGGGAAATCAGGGAATCACCCCTTCATTCCAAATAAAAAGCGCGCACCTCATTCAGAGAAATGCGCTTGTCGTTACATTTACATAATACCCCGGTGCTCAAGCCAGAATATTTGTTGAATGAGGTGCGGAGAGCTAAACGAGTCGCCTAAGTTTCCTTATCGCTCATCATAACGCTCAGCTTAATTATTGTCGTATAAATCTTTTATTGAAAAAAGAGGGGTGCGGGTTCAACCGGTGAACCGGACACCCCCCTCACCTGTATGTTAAGAAGAATTAAACTAATTCAATAACTACTACTGGTGCGCCGTCTCCACGACGAGGACCTACTTTAAGGATACGAGTGTAACCACCTTGACGCTCCGCATAACGAGGTGCGATATCATCAAATAATTTTTGAAGTGCGAAAACAGTTTTTTCTTCTTCGCCTTCTCCAACTGTTACTAGCTCGCGACGGATGAATGCTGCTGCCTGACGACGAGCGTGTAAATCACCGCGTTTACCTAAAGTAATCATTTTTTCAACAGCTTTACGAGTTTCTTTAGCACGCGCTTCAGTAGTTTCGATGCGCTCGTTGATGATTAAATCAGTAGCTAAGTCACGTAGTAATGCTTTACGTTGAGAACTTGTACGACCAAGTTTTCTGTAACCCATGGACGTTTACCTCCTTTTAAGATATATCTGATCTAGCTAAATTTTATAGTTTTTCGCTTAGTCTTCTTTACGTAATCCTAAACCAAGCTCTTCTAACTTATGCTTAACTTCTTCAAGAGACTTGCGACCAAGGTTACGAACCTTCATCATATCGTCTTCTGACTTGTTAGCTAATTCTAGAACCGTATTGATTCCAGCACGCTTTAAGCAGTTGTAAGAACGAACAGAAAGATCAAGTTCTTCGATAGTCATCTCTAATACTTTTTCTTTTTGATCTTCTTCTTTTTCGACCATGATTTCAGCTGTTTGTGCCTCGTTAGTCATGCCTACGAAGATATTTAAGTGTTCAGTTAAAATTTTCGCTCCAAGTGAAATCGCCTCTTTAGGACCGATGCTGCCATCTGTCCATACATCAAGTGATAACTTGTCGTAGTCAGAATTTTGTCCAACACGAGTGTTCTCTACTTGGAAGTTGACGCGTGAAACTGGAGTGTAAATAGAGTCGATCGGGATCACGCCGATAGGAAGATCCTCACGTTTGTTTTGATCAGCAGGAGTATAACCACGACCACGTTGTGCATACATACGCATGCGTAAGTGTCCGTTTTTAGCGATCGTTGCGATATATAGATCTGGGTTTAAAATTTCTACGTCGCTGTCATGTGTAATGTCAGCTGCAGTAACCGAACCGTCACCCTTTACATCAATCTCAATAACTTTTTCTTCGTCAGAGTAGATTTTTAAAGCTAGCTTTTTCACGTTTAAGATAATTGAAGCAACATCTTCTACTACGCCTTCTACAGTTGAGAATTCGTGTAATACGCCATCAATTTGAATTGATGTTACAGCAGCTCCAGGTAAAGAAGACAGAAGGATACGACGTAAAGAATTTCCCAAAGTATTACCATATCCGCGTTCAAGCGGTTCTACAACAAATTTGCCGTACTTGGCATCTTCGCTAATCTCCACTGTTTCAATCTTTGGTTTTTCAATTTCGATCATTCCAATTTACCCTCCTTCAAAACATCTAATGTATAGGTCAAACCATCATAGTTGACAATCTAAGTTAGATTATTATAATGCACAAGACTATTGTACAAGTAACATGATGTATACCTAGAAGTAATTATACCCCTAAGTCTCACCTATTACACACGACGACGTTTTGGCGGACGGCAACCGTTATGAGGAACTGGAGTAACGTCTTTAATAGCAGTTACATCTAATCCAGCCGCTTGAAGTGCACGAATTGCAGCTTCACGACCTGAACCAGGACCTTTAACTGTAACTTCTAGAGTTTTAATACCATGCTCCATAGAAGTTTTTGCAGCTGTTTCAGCAGCCATTTGAGCTGCGAATGGAGTAGATTTACGTGAACCACGGAAACCTAAAGCACCAGCTGATGACCATGATAACGCGTTACCTTGTGTATCAGTGATCGTTACGATTGTATTGTTGAATGTAGAACGGATGTGAGCGATACCAGATTCGATATTCTTTTTCACACGACGTTTACGAGTTTGTTGTTTACGAGCCATGTTAAGAAGGAACCTCCTTTACTTAATTATTTTTTCTTGTTAGCTACAGTCTTACGAGGACCTTTACGCGTACGCGCATTGTTCTTCGTGTTTTGACCGCGAACCGGTAAACCACGACGGTGACGGATACCACGGAATGAAGCGATTTCCATTAAACGTTTGATGTTTAAAGAAACTTCACGACGTAAGTCACCTTCAGTTTTGTATGAAGCTAATTGTTCACGGATAAGGTTTAATTGATCTTCTGTTAAGTCTTTCACGCGAGTACTTTCGTCAATACCTGCAGCTGCTAATACTTTAGAAGAAGTTGTTTTACCTACACCGTAGATGTAAGTTAATGAAATTACAACGCGTTTATCGCGAGGAATGTCAACACCAGCAATACGTGCCATTCGTTAGTGCACCTCCTTGATTAATTATCCTTGTTTTTGTTTGTGTTTAGGATTTTCACAGATTACCATTACTTTACCGCGTCGGCGAATTACTTTACATTTTTCGCAGATCGGTTTCACAGATGGTCTCACTTTCATCTAACCTAACCTCCTTAATAGTCCGGAGTGCAAAAGATTATTTAAAACGGTATGTGATACGACCGCGAGTTAAATCATAAGGAGATAACTCAATAGTAACCTTATCTCCAGGTAGGATACGGATAAAATGCATACGAATCTTTCCAGAAACGTGTGCAAGCACAGTGTGCCCATTTTCTAATTCTACCTTAAACATCGCGTTTGGCAAAGTCTCAACAACTGTCCCTTCGACTTCAATAACATCGTCTTTCGCCATCTTCATAGTCTCCCTTCTATATGTTAATATCAAAACTCATGCGAGCTCTTGCAACTGTTTTCTCCTAATAAAGAAGCAACTCGTTTCAACATATGGTTTGGATTGCATGAGAGATGTACAATAAGACGCTCGTCTGGTTTCGCTTCACACAATCCATGGAAAAACAGTTTCTATTAAGAACCGCATCCCAATATGTTAACACGATAGCCGGAATGTCTTGATGAGAGATTCATACCCGTTACACAGATGCTTCCACGAAACCCATTATACGTTACAAAGATGTCACCACACTAGAAAAGTGCTCAACCTTTATATTATATACCAGGCACAATATGCTTTTGCAACTCTCAAGAAATTATGTTTCGTTGTTGCCTCCGCATGAATACCGCGAAAGCTGTCTAGCGCCCGACGGATATTAGCTGCGGCTGCCCTGCAATAGAGCGTCAAGATCAGCAAAAACTTTTGAGATTTCTTGCTGTCCGTTAATATTTGTAAGTACATCCTTTGCTTGATAGAAATCAAGTAGAGGTTGTGCTTGGTTCATATTTACTTCCAGACGATTTGCTACAGTTTCGGGATTGTCATCCGCACGTGTGTATAACTCGCCACCATCTTTATCACATTTTCCTTCCTCTTTTGAAGGATTGAAAATTAAGTGATAAGATGTACCACAAGTTTTACAAATACGACGGCCACTTAAACGTGCAATTAATTCTTCTTTTTCAACTTGAACATTAATGGTATGTTCAACTGGACGACCTAATTCTTCAAGGATGCTATCTAAAGCTTCAGCTTGAGGAACTGTACGTGGGAATCCATCTAGTAAGAATCCTTTTTCGCAGTCAGATTGTGAAAGACGCTCACGAACAATGCCAATCGTTACTTCATCAGGAACTAAAGCCCCTTGATCCATAAACGATTTAGCTTGTAACCCAAGTTCAGTGCCTTCTTTGATGGCAGCACGGAACATGTCGCCTGTAGAAATATGAGGGATTGCGTACTTCTCAACAATTTTGTCAGCCTGAGTACCTTTACCAGCACCAGGAAGACCCATTAAAACGATATTCATACGATTGCTCCCCCTTAAGCTATGCCGGCAAGGAAACGAAAATGTTTCCTAAACCTGCACTATTTCATAAAGCCTTTATAATGACGTTTCACTAATTGCGACTCTAACTGTTTCATTGTTTCTAATGCTACACCAACTACGATAATCATACTTGTTCCCCCGATTTGAGCCGAAGCTGGCAGGTTCATAAAGTTAATGAATAAAATTGGCATAACCGAAATAACGACTAAGAAGATTGCCCCAACGAATGTTAGTCGATAAAGAACTTTAGTCAAATAAGCTTGAGTGTCATTACCTGGGCGAATACCCGGGATATAAGCACCTTGCTTTTTCAAGTTGTCCGCTACATTTTCTGGGTTCACCTGAATGAACGCATAGAAGTATGTAAACGCCACGATTAATGCAATATAGATTAACATCCCCACAGGTTTTGTATAATCAAATGTGTTCGTAATGAACGCTGTTACATTATTATCGCCAAAGAATGTCGCTAAAGTTTGTGGTGTTACGATAAACGCTACTGCGAAGATTACCGGAATAACCCCTGCAGCATTTACTTTTAACGGTAAATGCGTTGCCTGTGCACCAACTTTAGGTGAGTTCCCTGCAACTCGTTTTGCATATTGAATCGGAATTTTACGCAACGCTTGTTGGATGTAAATAACTCCTACTACAACAGCAAGTAGCACTAAAACCAATAAAGCTAAGATTGCGATGTTAATAAATAACTGCTCTCCAGCTCCTTCAATTTGTTGTGCATAAATTTGGTTTACTACATTTGGCATGCCAGCTACGATACCCGCGAAGATAACGATAGAAATACCATTACCTACACCGTGTGCAGTAATTTGTTCAGATAACCAAAGTAGGAAAGCTGTACCGCCAGTTAACACGACAGAGATCATTAAATACGATTGGATACTAGTATCTGTAATCAACGATCCACCATAGAACTGGTTAAAACCAAAGCTCATAGCGAAAGATTGAATGAACGCTAATATAATCGTGAAATAACGAGTGAATTGAGCCAACTTACGTCGACCAACGTCACCTTGTTTCGCCCATTCTGAAAACTTAGGAACAACGTCCATTTGTAATAACTGAACAATAATTGAGGCTGTGATGTATGGCATAATCCCCATCGCAAAGATCGAGAAGTTTGCTAATGCACCACCGCCAAACGTATTTAGGAAACCAACTAAGTTGAACTCGTCAGTTGCCTGTAATACATTTGCGTCAACGTTTGGTACCGGGATAAATGTCCCGATACGATAAACGATTAACATTAAAAGTGTAAAGATGATTTTATTTCGTATATCTCGAACGCGCATAAAGTTAGAGATTGTCTGAAACATTAGATCACCTCAGTAGTTCCGCCAGCATTCTCAATTGCTTCTTTAGCTGAAGCAGAGAATTTGTGAGCCTTAACTGTAAGCTTAACGTTTACAGTACCATGACCTAGAATTTTAATTCCAGAACGTTCGTTGCTCACGATTCCTGTTTCTAGTAATAATGCAGGTGTTACTTCTGCACCATCTTCAAAACGGTTTAATGCATCAAGGTTAACGATAGCGTATTCTTTACGGTTAATGTTCGTAAAGCCACGTTTAGGTATACGACGGAATAATGGGTTTTGACCCCCCTCGAATCCTGGGCGAACGCCGCCGCCAGAACGAGCGTTTTGACCTTTATGACCTCTACCTGAAGTTTTACCGTTACCAGAACCGATACCACGACCAACGCGGTTACGTACTTTACGTGAACCTTCTGCTGGTTTTAACTCATGAAGTTTCATATGGGTGGCACCTCCTTGTTCATATATAATGAGATTAAATTTCTTTTACAGTAACTAAGTGAGCTACTTTTGTGATCATACCGCGGATTGCAACATTATCAGCTTGCTCCACAGTTTGATTTAATTTACGTAATCCTAATGCCTCAACAACTTTACGTTGGTTCGGTTTAGTACCGATTACAGACTTTGTAAGGGTGATTTGTAATTTAGCCATTATAATTCCCCCCTTATCCTAATAACTCTTCCACTGATTTACCGCGTAGTTTTGCTACATCTTCTGCGCGTTTTAATTCAGTTAAACCTGCTACAGTTGCACGCACCATGTTGATTGGTGTGTTTGAACCAAGAGATTTTGAAAGAATATCAGTAATACCAGCAAGTTCAAGTACAGCACGTACTGGACCACCAGCGATAACTCCTGTACCAGGAGCTGCAGGTTTGATTAAGATTGAACCTGCACCGAAGCGACCTTGCACTAAGTGTGGAGTAGTTCCACCCACGCGTGGTACTTCGATTAAGTTTTTCTTCGCGTCTTCAACAGCCTTGCGGATTGCGTCTGGAACCTCTTGGGCTTTACCAGTACCGAAACCTACATGACCATTTTTATCTCCAACTACTACTAGAGCAGTGAAGCGGAAGCGACGACCACCTTTTACAACTTTAGCAACACGGTTGATTGTTACAACGCGTTCTTCAAGTTCTAGTTTGTTTGCGTCAATGCGACTCATGAAGTATGTCCCTCCTTCTTATTAAAATTCTAAGCCGTTTTCACGTGCAGCTTCAGCTAAAGCTTTAACACGTCCATGATATAAGTAACCGCTACGGTCAAATACTACAGTTGTAATATTTTTTTCAGCAGCGCGTTTAGCGATTGTTTCACCGATTTTAGATGCCGCTTCTACGTTTGCGCCCATACTTTCGAAAGCTTTTTCTTGAGTATTAGCAGAAACTAAAGTTACGCCAGCTACGTCATCGATTAGTTGTGCATAGATGTTCTTGTTAGAACGGAATACGTTTAAACGTGGACGTTGTGCAGTACCCGAAATTTTAGAACGAACACGCCCATGACGTTTTTTACGAACTTGATTTTTATCTTGTTTCGTAATCACAGTGGTCACTCCTTTCAAATATTAATGCGATTTAGGCCGCATTATTTACCAGTTTTACCTTCTTTGCGGCGAACGAATTCACCTTCGTAACGAATACCTTTACCTTTATACGGCTCTGGTGGACGTACGTCGCGGATGTTAGATGCTAAAGCACCAACACGCTCTTTAGAAATACCTTTAACGATGATCTTCGTGTTCGAAGGAACTTCGACCTCTAAACCTTCTTCAGGTGTAAACTCAACTGGGTGAGAATAACCAACGTTTAATACAAGCTTGTTGCCTTGTAAAGACGCACGGTAACCTACACCGATAAGTTCTAGAGAACGAGTGAATCCTTCAGAAACACCAGTTACCATGTTAGCTAATAACGCACGAGTTGTACCGTGGTTAGTACGGTGTTCTTTCGATTCAGAAGGACGAACAACAGATACTGTGTTGCCTTCTTGCTCGATTTTCATATCTTGATGGAATTGACGAGTTAATTCGCCTTTTGGACCTTTAACAGTAACGATGTTTTCAGCTTTCACTTCAACAGTTACGTTAGCAGGAACCTCGATAATTTTTTTACCTACGCGAGACATTTATGTTGCACCTCCGTTCTTTTCTTACTAATTACCAAATGTATGCTAAGATTTCTCCGCCAACTTGTTTAGCGCGAGCTTCTTTGTCAGTTAATAAACCTTGTGAAGTAGATACTAAAGCGATACCAAGACCGTTTAATACTTTAGGTACTTCGTTTGTTTTAGCATATACACGTAAACCTGGTTTAGAAATACGTTTTAAGCCAGTGATAACACGCTCGTTCTCTTTACCATATTTTAAGAAAATACGGATGATACCTTGCTTGTTGTCTTCTGCGTATTCTACGTCACGTACGAAACCTTCACGCTTTAAAATTTCAGCGATTTCTTTCTTTAAGTTAGAAGCAGGAAGCTCTAACTTCTCGTGACGCACCATGTTTGCATTACGAATGCGTGTAAGCATATCTGCAATCGGATCTGTCATTGTCATGAAATTTACCTCCTTCCCAAATTAGGGGATTACCAGCTGGCTTTCTTAACGCCAGGAATTTGTCCCTTATATGCAAGTTCACGGAAACAAATACGGCAAAGTTTAAATTTGCGATATACAGAGTGTGGACGGCCACAGCGTTCACAACGTGTATATTCTTGTACTTTGAACTTTTGCGTGCGTTGTTGTTTAACGATCATTGATTTTTTAGCCACGTCTTCGCCCTCCTTATTTTATTACTTTTGGAACGGCATTCCGAACTGTGTTAATAACTCGCGAGCTTCTTCATCAGAATTCGCAGTAGTTACGATAACGATGTCCATACCGCGTACTTTCGAAACTTTATCGTAATCGATTTCCGGGAAAATTAATTGTTCTTTAACACCTAGTGTGTAGTTACCGCGACCGTCGAATGCTTTTTTAGAAACACCGCGGAAGTCACGTACACGTGGTAAAGATACTGCAATTAGTTTGTCCAAGAATTCATACATACGCTCACCGCGTAATGTAACTTTAGCACCGATCGCTTGACCTTCACGTAAACGGAAACCTGCGATAGATTTTTTCGCTTTAGTTACTACTGGTTTTTGACCTGTGATCATTGTTAATTCTTCTACAGCTACGTCTAAAGCTTTAGAGTTTTGAACAGCGTCACCTACACCCATGTTGATAACGATTTTATCAACTTTTGGGATTTGCATAACTGATTTATATTCAAACTTGCTCATAAGAGCAGTTGACACTTCATTTAAATATTTTTCTTTTAGGCGGCTCATGTGTGTACCTCCCTTCTCATTTTTACTGTTAGTCGATTACTACACCTGATTTTTTTGCAACACGAACTTTTTTGCCATCTTTGATCTCATAACCTACACGAGTCGGCTCGCCAGATTTTGGATCGATAAGCATTACGTTCGAAACGTGGATTGCAGCTTCTTGAGATACAATTCCACCTTGTGGGTTCAGTTGGTTAGGTTTAACGTGTTTTTTAACGATGCTTACTCCTTCAACAAGAACACGGTCTTGTTTTGGGAAAGCTGCTAAAACAACGCCTTCTTTGCCTTTATCCTTACCAGTAATTACTTTTACTTTATCGCCCTTTTTAACATGCATAATGTGTCGCACCTCCTTGATTGGTACTGTCATGAAATTAAAGAACTTCTGGAGCTAGAGAAACGATTTTCATGAAGTTGCCATCACGTAATTCACGTGCAACTGGTCCGAAAATACGAGTTCCGCGTGGTGATTTATCATCTTTGATAATTACGCAAGCATTTTCATCAAATTTAATGTAGGTACCATCTTTACGACGAGCACCTGATTTAGTGCGAACGATAACAGCCTTAACAACGTCACCTTTTTTGACAACGCCACCTGGTGTTGCTTTCTTAACTGTACAAACAACGATATCACCGATGTTCGCAGTTTTACGTCCAGAACCACCAAGTACTTTAATAGTTAAAACTTCGCGTGCACCTGAGTTGTCAGCAACTTTCATACGACTTTCTTGTTGGATCACTTAGGTTACCTCCCTTCGGAAACTTTTTTTATTCCGAAATGTGTTATTAAATAATAACCGCTTTTTCTACAACTTCCACTAAACGGAAGCGCTTAGTAGCTGATAGCGGGCGAGTTTCCATGATACGTACGATATCACCGATATTCGCAGTGTTTTGCTCATCATGAGCCTTATACTTTTTAGAGTATTTTACACGTTTGCCATAAAGCTTATGCTTTTTATGAGTTTCAACTAAAACAGTAATTGTTTTATCCATTTTATCTGAAACTACACGACCCGTGTAAACTTTGCGTTGGTTACGCTCAGTCATACTAGAACCCTCCTTTATCAGTTATTTGCACTGATTTCTCTTTCACGAATCACAGTTTTCATACGTGCGATCGCTTTACGAACTTCACGGATGCGAGCTGTGTTTTCTAATTGACCAGTCGCCAATTGGAAGCGAAGGTTGAAAAGCTCTTCTTTCAGTGATTTTACTTTTAACTCAATTTCAGAAGTGGCAAGGTCACGGATTTCATTAGCTTTCATTAGATTCACCACCAGTTTCTTGACGTTTTACAATTTTAGTTTTTACAGGAAGCTTGTGTGATGCTAAACGAAGTGCTTCACGTGCGATCTCTTCAGATACACCAGCGATTTCGAACATTACTTTTCCTGGTTTTACTACTGCTACCCAGCCTTCAGGAGAACCTTTACCAGAACCCATGCGGACTTCTAGAGGCTTTTTCGTGTACGGCTTATGAGGGAAGATTTTAATCCAAACTTTACCGCCACGTTTCATGTAACGAGTCATTGCGATACGAGCAGATTCGATTTGACGGTTAGTAATCCAAGATGCAGTTACAGCTTGTAAGCCAAACTCACCGAATGATACTTCTTTACCGCCTTTCGCTTCTCCACGCATGTTACCACGGTGTTCACGACGATATTTTACGCGTTTAGGTAATAACATATTATTTGCCTCCTTCCACAGAGTTCTTTTTAGTAGGAAGAACTTCTCCACGGTAGATCCAAACTTTAACGCCTAGTTTACCGTAAGTTGTATCAGCTTCAGCATGTGCATAATCAATGTCAGCACGTAATGTATGAAGAGGTACAGTTCCTTCGCTATAGTGTTCAGCACGCGCGATATCAGCGCCACCTAAACGACCAGATACTTGTGTTTTAATACCTTTTGCTCCAGCGCGCATTGTGCGTTGGATCGATTGTTTTTGAGCACGACGGAATGATACGCGGTTCTCAAGTTGACGAGCAATATTTTCAGCTACTAATTTAGCATCAAGATCTGCACGTTTAATTTCAATGATATTGATGTGAACGCGTTTGCCAGTTACGTTAGTTAAGTGTTTACGTAAGTTTTCAACTTCCGTACCACCTTTACCGATTACCATACCTGGTTTCGCAGTGTGAATTGTAACATTCACGCGACTTGCAGCGCGTTCGATTTCTACTTTAGATACAGATGCATCTTTAAGTTGAGTTTCGATATATTTACGAATTTTGATATCTTCATGTAAAAGATTAGCATAATCTTTTTCAGCGAACCACTTTGATTCCCAGTCACGAATAATACCAACACGAAGTCCTATTGGATGTACTTTTTGACCCACGGATTAAACCCCCTTCTTCTCAGATACCACGATTGTAATGTGGCTAGTACGTTTGTTAATTGCCGATGCACGACCTTGGGCACGTGGACGGAAACGTTTTAATGTTGGACCTTCATCTACAAAGATTTCAGATACAACTAAGTTGTTAATGTCTAACTCGTAGTTGTGTTCAGCGTTAGCGACTGCAGATTTTAATACTTTCTCAACGACTGGAGACGCCGCTTTTGGAGTATGACGTAAAATTGCAACTGCTTCACCGATTTGCTTACCTCGGATTAAGTCTACTACTAGACGTACTTTACGAGGAGCGATACGAACTGTGCGAGCGATAGCTTTAGCTTGTGTCATTAGGATTTACCTCCTCTCAAAATTAGCGTCTTGTTTTCTTGTCATCTGCACCGTGACCTTTATAAGTACGTGTTGGTGCGAATTCACCTAGTTTATGGCCTACCATATCTTCAGTTACGTATACAGGAACATGTTTACGTCCGTCATATACAGCGATTGTTAAACCGATGAAGTTAGGGAAAATAGTAGAACGGCGAGACCAAGTTTTAATAACCTGTTTTTTCTCAGAAGCCTCTTGAGCTACCACCTTTTTCATAAGGTGATCGTCTGCAAAAGGGCCTTTTTTCATGCTGCGACCCATTTAGGAACCTCCCTCCGTGATACGACCACGGCTCTCAAATAGAACCGTAGTATTACCACATTATTTTTTACGTCCACGAATAATAAATTTAGATGATTTATTTTTCTTGTTACGAGTTTTGTAACCAAGAGTTGGTTTACCCCATGGCGTCATTGGAGATTTACGTCCGATTGGAGAACGTCCTTCACCACCACCGTGTGGGTGATCGTTAGGGTTCATTACAGAACCACGTACTGTTGGGCGTTTACCTAACCAACGAGAACGACCTGCTTTACCGATGTTAATAAGTTCGTGTTGTTCGTTACCAACTTGACCGATTGTAGCACGGCAGTTAGCAAGGATTAAACGTACTTCACCAGATTGTAGACGTACGATAACGTATTTGCCTTCACGACCTAATACTTGAGCTGATGTACCAGCAGAACGTACTAATTGTCCACCTTTACCAGGTTTCATTTCGATGTTATGGATAGTTGTACCCATTGGAATGTTTACTAATGGTAATGCGTTACCTACTTTGATATCCGCTTCTGGACCTGAAAGAATAGTTTGACCTACTTCTAATCCTTTTGGAGCTAAGATGTAACGTTTTTCACCATCAGCATAGTTAATTAAAGCGATGTTCGCAGAACGGTTTGGATCGTACTCGATTGTAGCAACGCGTCCTGGAATGCCGTCTTTAAGACGTTTAAAATCGATAACACGGTATTGTTTCTTGTGACCACCACCGTGGTGTCGAACAGTAATTTTACCCTGGTTGTTACGGCCAGCTTTGCGTTTGATTGGTTTTAATAAAGATTTTTCAGGTTTATTAGTAGTAATCTCAGCAAAGTCAGATGACGTCATGTTACGACGACCATTTGAGGTTGGCTTATACTTTTTAATCGCCATTTGTTTTCCCTCCTTCTTAAATGTTACTATATATAATTAGATTTCGAATAATTCGATTTCTTTAGAATCAGCAGTTAATTTAACAATCGCTTTACGACGTTTGTTAGTGTATCCACCGAATTTACCAACGCGTTTGAACTTACCTTTGTAGTTCATAACGTTTACTTTCTCAACTTTAACGCCGAAAATTTCTTCAACAGCGTCTTTAACTTGAGTTTTGTTAGCGCGAGTGTCTACTTCGAAAGTATACTTTTTCTCTGCCATAATTTCTGAAGAACGCTCAGTAATGACTGGACGTTTTAAAATATCACGTGCTTCCATTATCCAAGCACCTCCTCAACTTTTTTCACAGCATCTTGAGTGAATACAACTTTATCGTGACCTAAAAGATCAAGAACGTTGATTCCAGAAGCTGTTAACACTGTAACACCTGGGATGTTACGGGCAGATAAAATAGCGTTTTCGTTAACTTCAGCAGTTACGAATAATGCTTTTTTGTTGATTTCTAATGCAGCTAATACTGATTTGAAATCTTTTGTTTTTGGTGCATTGAAAGTTAATGCATCAAGAACTACTACGTTTTGTTCTAACACTTTAGCTGATAAAGCTGATTTAAGAGCTAAACGACGAACTTTTTTAGGTAGTTTGTAAGCGTAGCTACGTTGAGTAGGACCGAATACAACACCACCGCCACGCCATTGTGGAGAGCGGATAGAACCTTGACGAGCACGACCAGTTCCTTTTTGACGCCATGGCTTACGACCACCACCAGCAACTTCAGAACGGTTTTTAACTTTGTGATTACCTTGACGTAGAGAAGCACGTTGAGCAACTACTGCGTCGAATAATACTGCTTCATTTGGCTCGATTCCGAAAATCGCATCGTTTAATTCGATTTCGCCTACTGAAGCACCTGTTTGACTAAGTACAGATACTTTTGTCATTCCTGTTTCCTCCTTTCTTGAGAGAATTATTTAGATTTAATAGCAGTCTTAACTGTTACTAACGCTTTTTTAGAACCAGGAACATTACCTTTAACTAATAATAGGTTACGTTCAACATCAACCTTAACGATTTCAAGGTTTTGGATTGTTTTAACGACAGCACCCATTTGACCAGGTAATTTCTTTTGTTTGAATACGCGGTTCGGAGCAACTGGACCCATTGAACCAGGACGACGGTGGTAACGAGAACCGTGAGACATAGGTCCGCGAGATTGGCCATGGCGTTTAATTACACCTTGGAAACCTTTACCTTTAGTAACACCAGTTACATCAATTACATCGCCTTCTGCGAAAATTTCTACGTTGACTTCTTGACCAACTTCGTAAGCCGTAGTATCTAAATTACGGAACTCACGGATGAAGCGCTTAGGAGCCGTGTTTGCTTTTGCTACGTGTCCTTGTTCTGGTTTGTTAGAAAGCTTAATACGCTTGTCTTCAAAACCAACTTGGATTGCTTCGTAGCCGTCTGTTTCAACAGTTTTCTTTTGTAAAACTACGTTTGGCGTAGCTTCGATTACTGTTACTGGGATAAGATCTCCGTTTTCAGCGAAAACTTGAGTCATACCAATTTTTCTACCTAAGATTCCTTTAGTCATTTGTCACACCTCCTGTAAATTTTTAAAAAGTTTATATTGTGTTTTTACCATTAAAGTTTGATTTCGATATCAACGCCAGATGGTAAATCAAGCTTCATTAACGCATCAACAGTTTGTGGTGTCGGGTTAACGATGTCGATAAGACGTTTGTGTGTGCGCATTTCAAATTGCTCACGAGAATCTTTGTACTTATGAACCGCACGTAAGATTGTATAAACAGATCTTTCAGTAGGTAGTGGAATCGGACCCGATACACCAGCACCTGAACGTTTCGCAGTTTCAACGATTTTCTCAGCAGATTGATCAAGGATACGATGATCATACGCTTTTAAACGAATACGAATTTTTTGTTTTGCCATTACTTTCCCTCCTTCTCGCCTATTTTCTAGACATTCTCCACGAAAATTTCTCCGTCACACCGCCATGGCAAAGCGGCCGGGTGTGTCGGCAACCTCTCGCTTCTTAGCAGTCAAAGACCAACATTGAACATTATACACAGTAAAAAAGAAATTCGCAAGTGTTTTAGCAAAATTCTTTATTTGATAATGTTTAATTCTTTATATTCTATATCATTCGCTCTTTTGAGCCGTTACCTAGTATATAAGAGTATTCGTCTGAAAGCAACTGAAAAGAAATCGAAATCCATTAGATAAAATATTCTGAAAACACCATGCTTTCTCGTTTCTAGACCTACAAAAAATCGTCACCCTCTTTTCATAAAGGGTGACGACATTATTATAGGAAGAAAACCACTGCAAGCCATCCAAAAATGATTTGTGGTATGTTATAAAAGATGAAGGTTGGTACGCACGTATCCCAAATGTGATTGTGCTGCCCATCAACATTTAAACCAGCTGTTGGCCCAAGTGTCGAGTCTGATGCTGGTGAACCGGCATCCCCAAGTACACCCGCTGTACCGATTAAACAAATAATCGCAAGTTCACTTAAACCTAGCTCTATTGCAATAGGAACAAAGATTGCTGCGATAATTGGAATCGTTGCAAATGAAGAACCGATTCCCATTGTTACGATTAACCCAACTACTAGCATAACAAATACAGCAATACTCACATTACCACCAAAGATATCCATCGCCCCTGCAACTAGAGGTTCAACATCACCAGTTGCATTAATAACTGCTGAGAATCCATTTGCTGAAATCATTACGAAGCCAACGAACGCCATCATACGCATTCCATCTGAAAGCACGTTATCTGCTTCTTTCACTTTTAAGGCACCCGTTACATATAAAATGATAATCCCAGCAAGCGAACCCATAATCATCGAATCCGTTGGAATTTGAACTGCTAGCGATGCTACTAATGCTATTGCAGCAAATACTAAGTTACGTGTTTTTACTTCTTTATCTAATGCAGTTGATGCGTCCATTTCGATATCTTGATAGATACGTGGTTTACGGTACGCTATAAATGCTCCTATAAGCCCTACAGCCATCCCTAAGGCCACAATCGCCATTGCCTTAGGAACATCACCCATCGTCACCTCAAGACCTGCTAGCCCCATTTGTGTAACGATAATGTCCTGATAAATCAAACCGAAGCCCGCTGGAATAAACATATACGGCATAATTAAACCAAACGTTAAAATCGCTACGATTAAACGACGATCAATTTGCAGCATATTCATTAACTTAATCATCGGCGGAACGATTAAAGGAATAAACGCAATATGCACAGGAATTAAATTTTGTGACATAATCGCCATCGCAAGTAGTGTCACAAAGATTAATGCTTTGGCAGCACCCTTTCTTTGTGAATCGCCTTCATGTTGTACTAACTTTAAAATTGCCTTTACCAATACTTCCGGTACGCCTGTACGTGAAATCGCCAATGCGAATCCACCAAGTAACGCGTAGCTAAGTGCAATCGTTGCACCGCCTCCTAAACCGTCCGTAAATGCCTTAATTGTTTCTGTAATATTTAAACCACCAGTAAGACCACCGACAATGGCTCCTACTGTTAATGATAAAACAACATTGATACGCAGTAAGCTCAAAATAAGCATGACCCCGACCGCTACTAAAACAGCATTCATATTATACACACTTCACTTTCGTCTGCTAAATTACTAATGTGTTAAAGTTACAAGAAAAACTGTTTATCGTCAATAATTTTACACAGAAAAAAACCGTCAATTCAGCAATAATTGACGGTTTTGAGATATTATAAAGCTTGTTTAATTATTTTTTTGTAATAATTTATTGTTAGTATGGCAAATACAACGTACATCGCAATATATAAAGACATTGTAATGACTAAAGGTGTCACGAGTTCTGTACCAAACATAAACCACCCTGATTTGACTGCAAAATAGCTGTGTAACAAGCCAATTAGTAAGGGTACACCAAAGTTAAAGAGCTGCTTTAACATAATGCCACGTAAAACTTCCTGCTCCGTAAAGCCAATTTTACGAAGAATCGTATAGGAAGCTGCTTCCTCATCCGCCTCTGACATTTGTTTAAAGTATAAAATGCTCCCGGTTGCGAGTAAGAAGGCTAGTCCTAAAAAGGCTGTGACAAAAATCGTTGTCCCAAATAGATTCAAGTTATCTTGTTTCACCGCTTCTTGAGAACTTAACTTTGAACCTTCTTTTAACAAATTCGCATTTGTTGTTTTATACAAATTCTCAATTTGCTGTTGGTGTGCATTCATCTGTGTTTCATCGATTTGAATGGCAGTTTGCACTATATATGGTACGCGCACATTTGCTGCTGTATTTGCTACTTTAATTTGCTCAAACACCGCATCATTCACTACAAATACAGGGGAACTCGATGTTAAACGCCACGATAAAATCGCATCTTCATGTACCGCTTTAATCACTTTTTGAGACTGCTCCCCCGCAATAAAAACCTTCATTTGCTTGCCTGGATCAATCGCTGCAAATTTTGCGCTAAAGCCGTTATATGAAGTTACTACAATTTCATCATTTTTCAGTACTAACTCTGGATAGAAACGTGTGTAATCCGCTAGTGACACAACATATGAAGTAGAAATCGTTTGTCCATTCATCGTCTCCACGAGGTAGTCTGGTAAAAAATCTGCATTATCGATTTCAATTTGCTCTAAATGAATTGCCTCTGTTTGATAAGAAATCCCTTGTTCATCTAATGCACCTAAGAAAGCTGTTTCATTGCCATTGACCGCAATATAATCCCCCGGTACTTCCTGTTCTGCTGTTGCCTGTGATGAATAATAGCTAATGTAAGATAACGTGGTAATCGCTAATGAAAAAGCCGTCATCACGGTAATAAGTGTTAATGATTTCGAGTTGCTCTTCATACGGTGCATAATCGGTGTAAGCGCCAAGACATCGCCTAATGATAAATGGCCTTGTTTACGTGATCGGAAAATATTCAGCACAAATGCTACTGAAAAACGGAATACTAAAAACGTACCGCCAATCGTTGTTGCTAAAATAAGTAGCATATTCGTAAATAAGTCGCCACCCGACTCGGCTGAAAATAAAATCGTGCTCTTGTAATAGCCATATGCGATTAACGCGAGACCGATTACGCCCATTACCATATTTAACAAACTAAAACGCTTCACCTTTTCGTCTGTTTGCTTCGATTGATTAAAGAGTGCAAGTAATGTTGTACGATGCACCATCCACGCCATTTGAATTAAAATAATGACAAGTAAAAGTCCAAACATCAGCGCTGTACTCACTACAGCCTCTGAACGGAATGTCATTTTTACAACCGCTTCAAAATTTAAGACTTTCAATAAAATCATCGCAAACAATCGTGAGCTCAGTAAGCCAATACCCATTCCAATTACTACAGAACCAGCAAAAATCACAATGTTTTCTAACACGATCAATCGAATGACTAACCCTTTCGTCATCCCAATAAGCTGATACAACCCAATTTCTTTACTACGACGACGGATGAATAAGTGATTCGCATACAAGACGAATACTAAAACAATCGCATACAGCATATATGTCGCTGCCCCAAAACCCGCTGAAGCCGATCCACTTCTTGTCGTTGCTTCAATAACAGAAGGATTGTACTGCAATGTCTCAAATGAAAAATACAGCGTTACACTAAAAATCAGTGCAAAGAAATATAAATAGTAATGCCTAATATTTTTCAGCATACTTTTGAAAACAAGCTGACTAAGCTTCACTTTGCTCACCGCCTAAAACACTTTGCGTACTTAAAATTTGTTGGAAAAACTCCGTGCGTGATTTATCACCCTTATAGAGCTCGGTATAAATTTGCCCATCCTTTAAAAACAGTACACGTGAACAGAAGCTCGCTGCCACAGCATCATGTGTCACCATCATAATCGTTGCCTGTTTTGCTTTGTTAATTTTTGATAGATTATCAAGTAATGCTGTTGCTGATTTTGAATCGAGCGCTCCTGTAGGCTCATCGGCAAATACTAATGATGGATTTGAAATCAGTGCACGCGCAGCTGACGTTCGCTGCTTTTGACCACCTGAAATTTCATTTGGATATTTCGTTAAAATATCTTCAATTCCTAAAACTTTCACAAGTTCCTGTAAGCGATGTTCCGCTGCTGCTCTTGGGATTGAGCTAAGTGATAACGGTAATAGGATATTTTCTTTTACTGTTAGTGTATCTAATAAATTATAATCCTGAAAAATAAAGCCCAACTCGTCACGGCGGAACTTTGCTAAGGCACGCTCTTTCATACCTTGTAATTTTTGTCCGTTAATTTCAACGAGCCCGTCTGTTACTTGGTCAATCGAGCATAAAACGTTTAATAATGTCGTTTTCCCTGAGCCCGACGAACCCATAATCCCGACAAACTCGCCCTTTTCCACTTCTAAATCAATACCCTTTAATACTTCTTGCGCAAGTGTACGCTTGCCATATGTTTTTCGAACTTTACGTGCAATTAAAATACTCATGTTCAATCTCCCTTTCCTCTTGCTCTTGTTAATTCTATTGTACCTATCCAAAGCTATAAAATCGTTTGATTTACATGACAAAAACGCCCGCAAAGTGACGAAGTTGTCACTTAGCCGAGCGTTTTAGAATACTCATTCACTTTTGGGAAACGAATTTTCACCGTAGTACCTACTGCTTCTGTAGATTCAATCATAAGCTTAATATTAAGTGACTCGGCTACTTGCTTTGCTAAATAGAGACCCATGCCCGTCGCTGTACTTGTTTCACGGCCAATTGTTCCGGTATAGGATTTTCGAAATACCCGTGGTAAATCCTCTTTTTTTATCCCGATGCCGTTATCTTGAATACTCAATACGACCTGATCTGCCTCAAACGTTACATATAGAAGTATCTCTCCCCCTACATTGCTATACTTCACCGCATTTGACAGCACTTGACGTACGATAAACCCAAGCCATTTACGATCTGTTATAACGTCGAGTTCAACGTCTTTTATCTCAACAGCAATTTTTTTATCAAAGCACCAGCTACGTAGCGCTTTAATTTCCTGGACAAGCACTTCTTTTAATTGCACAGTTTCCATTCGATTATCCTGTTCAATCGTTATCAGGCGTGTTGCATGAAGTTGCTGGTCGAGCAGTAAATATACGCGTAACCATTCAGCTTCAAGGCGTTCTTTCACATCTACATTATCAATCTGCTCAGTTAGTAGTTGCATCGCTGTCATCGGTGATTTCATTTCATGTACCCAGGCAAGTAGCTCATCTTGACGCTCAAGAAGCATGAGTCTCTGTTCTTGTATTTCCGCTTTTTGCTGTGCGAACGCTAACTCATAAGTGGCCTTTACTGCCTCTACATAGGTGTTCTGCTCTAATTCATACACTTTCATTGTTTTGATGTCTCTCATATAGAGCCAACCTACAAAAGCCAAAACAAGTACAAGCCAAACTAAGTTCATATATAATAGCGATACCGCTTGAAAGCCTTTATCCACGTAGACAATTAAATTAACAAGGAGCTGCAAAACCAACAAAAATAATAGCCAGCTCAGATGCTGCTTTAAAAACAAACGAATCATTCACCCACCGCCATATATCCAAGACCCTTTTTTGTCACAATAACATCCACTAATCCTATATCCTCTAAACGTTGACGTAAACGGTTAACATTTACCGTCAGCGTATTATCATTTACAAAGCGCTCATCGTCCCACAACTTACGCATTAAGTCATCACGCGATACAATTTGTCCCTTAGATTTCACAAGTACCTTTAAAATAAACAATTCATTTTTCGTTAATTCAACTTGCTGATTATTAAACTGCACGAGTGCGCGGTCATAGTTGATTTCTGCATCGCACCACATTTCATGGCCACTTTGCCTCGTCTCCTGATAATTATAGGTACGACGAAGCATCGCCTGGACTTTTGCAATGAGTACTTCCATATGAAACGGCTTTTGCACAAAGTCATCTGCCCCCATTTGCATCGCCATTACCATATCCATTGGGTGATCGCGCGATGATAAAAATAGGATCGGCACATTTGATTTTGCACGAATTTCACGGCACCAATGGAAACCATCAAATGCCGGTAGTTGAATGTCGATTAGTACTAGCTGCGGTGCTTCACGATCAAATGTTGGCATTACTTGCTGAAAACTTTCTGGTCCGACTACTTCAATATTCCATTGTAAAAATCGCTCTTTAATTAATGTGAAAATGGATTCATCGTCTTCAATTAACAATACTTTCATTTTTGCTCACACTCCTTTGTCTCTCATATATAAAATACACTATACTCCAAGCTGGATAAACTTTGCTATAATCGAAACAATACATAGAATGGGGTGAAAACATGGACATTCGCCAAATTGAATATTTTGTAGAAGTCGCCAAGCAACTAAGCTTCACAAAGGCGGCTGTCGCTTTACACGTTTCACAGCCATCGATTAGTAAAGCCATTCAAAACTTTGAAGCCGAACTTGGCGTGCCCCTATTTTACCGGTCGTCCAAGCAACTCGAGCTAACCGATGCGGGCCAAGCCGTACTTATAAATTCGATGCAGGTACTCGAATCCTTTCAAAATTTGCGTTCCGAATTAACGGATTTAATGCAATTAAAAAAAGGGCAAATTCGAATCGGTATTCCGCCAATTGTCGGTGCTGAATTTTTTTCAAAGCTAATTAGTGTTTACAAAGAACAACATCCATATATTGAAATTTTATTAACAGAAGTCGGCACAAAGCGCATTCGCGAAGAAATCGAAACCGGCGAGCTTGATATTGGACTTGTTTGCAGCGTGACATCGACCAATGAAAATTTAGAAACGATTCGCTTTTTAAAAGACCCCTTGCAGCTCATTGTCCATGAAAGCCATCCACTTGCACAAAAGCATGCCATCACAATGGGGGATTTAGCCAATGAAGCGTTTATCATTTACCGCAAGGACTTCATTTTATTTGATCGGATTATTGAAGAATGTAAAAACCATGGCTTTTATCCAACAATCGCTTGTGAAACAACGCAAAAGGATTTATTTATCGAAATGGTACAAGCAAAACTCGGCATTGCCCTCTTACCACAAAAAATTGCCGAAAAAATTCCGTACGATTCCATTAAACGCATCCCGTTCAAAGAGGAAGCCATTCATTTAGAACTCGGCATTACATGGAAGAAAAACAAATACTTACCGTACTCCGTGCGCGAGTTCATTCAGCTTGCACATGAATTTGTATTACAATAAACTCTATCATCTCATACGTAAAAAAGCGCCCCGAAATTGATTTCGGGACGCCTTTTTTACAATTTACTCGCATAATCATTTAATTGTGCAGACATTTCTTGAATTGTTTTTATAACATCTGAAACCTGACTCACTTGTTCTGTTTGGCCGTTCCCAATTGCTGCAACCTTCGCAATGGATTCCGCCATTTTTTTTGTCGCTATATTAATTTGCTCCATTGTTTCACGAATTTGTTGTGTAGCCTCAATTGTCTCTTTAGAGAACTTACGAATTTCCGTTGCTACTACTTCAAACCCTCTCCCCGATTCCCCTGCACGCGCTGCTTCAATCGCAGCATTTAACCCCAGTAAATTCGTTTGATCCGCCATGCGTTTCATGAGAGTTAAAATTTGTGAAGTTTGCGCTACATTTTGTTGCGCTTGTGTGGATTGCTGTAATAATTCGTTAGCCGTCCCTTTTAGCGATGAAGAATGCTCCGTAATTTGTTGAATTTGGGCTGTTGCTTGTGTTAACGATCCCATTATTGTATTAGAAATCGCAATCAGTTCTGACTGTTTACGTACTTGAACAGCAATTCCTCCGATTACTTTCCCTTGCCCGTCATGTAATGGCGTAGCCGTGCCGATAAACTCAAAGCCATAGAAATCTGCTGGTACAGTGGCCTCTAAGCGGCGATTCGTTTCAAGTGCGACTTTTAAAGGTTCCTCACTGTGCAAAGCTTGGCCAACACGAATATGTAAATTTAAATTTTCACCTGGATAATAGGCAATAAATTTCTCCATATCACATATAGCGATCGATAAATCACTAGGAATGGCCTCTTTCAGAATTTTGATATGCGTATTAAATGTTTCAATTGACTCAATTTTATTAAACATATATTTTCTACTTCCTTAATTTTAAGAATAATTTAATTATATCATTCCTTTATTAGAAAAAGTTGGTACCCCACACCAATAATTTAACGTAAAAACACTATTACTAACCTTTTCGGATTAGTAGTAGTGTTTTAGATTATGCATTCACTTTTTGTTTAGCCTTTGCTTCAATACGCTTTTTGTGTAAAATCGGCTCCGTATAACCACTTGGCTGTTCATAGCCTTTAAACACTAATTCACTCGCTGCTTGGAACGCTACTGATTCCTCATAGTTTGCTGACATTGGTGTGTATGTTGGATCGTCGGCGTTTTGTGCGTCTACCACTTTTGCCATACGTGCCAATGTTTCTTCCACTTGCGCCTGTGTACAAATGCCGTGATGTAACCAGTTTGCTACGTGCTGACTCGAAATACGCAGCGTTGCACGGTCTTCCATTAACCCAATATCATTAATATCCGGTACCTTCGAGCAACCAACCCCGTGCTCCACCCAGCGCACTACATAACCTAAAATCCCCTGTGCGTTGTTATCCAACTCTTGTTGAATATCTTCAGGTGACCAATCTGTAGACGGTGCAACAGGAATTTGTAAAATCGCATCTTGTAAATCTTCTGACGTTTCAATGCCTTTTTGAACAGCTTTTACATTCACTTCATGGTAATGCGTGGCATGTAACGTTGCTGCCGTTGGTGATGGCACCCAAGCTGTGTTAGCACCAGCTAAAGGATGGCCAATTTTTTGCTTAATCATTTCTGCCATTAAATCTGGCATTGCCCACATTCCTTTACCAATTTGCGCACGACCTTGTAAGCCGGCATTTAAACCAACAATTACATTAGATTTTTCGTATGATGTTAACCATGTTGATGTTTTCATTTCACCTTTGCGAATCATTGCGCCCGCTTCCATTGATGTATGAATTTCATCACCCGTACGATCTAAGAAACCTGTGTTAATAAAAACAACACGGTCCTTTACTTCCTTAATACATGCTTTTAAGTTTAATGATGTACGACGTTCTTCGTCCATTACACCAATTTTTAATGTATAGCGCTCTAAGCCAATTAAATCCTCTACTTTTGCAAATAATTTATTAGCAAATGCGACTTCAGCAGGACCATGCATTTTTGGTTTTACGATATAAACCGAGCCCTTTTGCGAGTTTTTATGTTGGCCATTGCCGATGACTTCATGCTTCGCGATTAAGCTCGTTACAACGCCGTCCATAATGCCCTCAGGAACCTCATTACCATCCTTATCTAAAATAGCAGGGTTTGTCATTAAATGACCTACGTTACGTATAAACATTAATGAACGGCCATTTAATGTTACCGTCTCTCCATCCACACCTGTATAGACACGGTCTGGGTTTAATGTACGTGTCATTGTCTTTGTACCCTTTTCAAATGTCGCTGCAAGGTTACCTTTCATTAAGCCTAACCAGTTTGAATACACTTCGACTTTATCCTCTGCGTCTACTGCTGCAACCGAATCCTCACAGTCCATAATTGTTGTAATCGCTGATTCTAGGTAAATATCCTTCACACCTGCTGCGTCATCCTTACCAATTGGGTGTGAACGGTCAATTTGAATTTCAATGTGTAAATCATTGTTTTTAAGTAGTACTGCAGTTGGCTCACTTGCATTCCCTTGATAGCCTACTAGTTTTTCCGGTTCTGCTAATGCTGTTTTTGTACCGTTTACTAACGTTACTTCAAGGCCACCATCTGTGATAACGTAGCTTGTTGCATCTGTATGTGAACCTTGCTGTAAGCCGGCTGCTTTATTTAAAAAGTCTTTTGCATAAGCGATTACTTTATTGCCACGAGCCGGGTTGTAACCCTTTCCAACTTCCGCCTCGTCTTCATCACTAATAACATCTGTGCCATATAATGCATCATAAAAGCTTCCCCAGCGTGCATTAGCAGCATTAATTGCATAGCGCGCGTTACTTACCGGTACAACAAGTTGCGGACCTGCTTGGATTGCAACTTCATCATCCACATTCTCTGTTTCCACCTGATAGTCTTCAATTTTTGGCTCTAAGTAACCGATGTCTTGTAAAAATGTTTTATAGCTTTCAAATTCAAAGCTGTCTTTATTTTCTATATGCCAAGCATTGATTTTCTCCTGTAACTCATCTCTATGTGCTAATAACGCCTTATTTTCGGGAGCTAACTCATGAATTAATTGATCTAATCCTGCCCAAAATGCCTCTTGCTCCACGCCGCTTCCAGGTAACACACGTGTATTAATAAAGTCCGCTAATTGCTCAGCTACTTGTAAATTCCCAACATTCACATAATTCGTCATAAAAAAATCCCCCTTCAATTGAATAAATCCCCTGTGCTTAAGGAAGATTATACTTGAAGGAGGTACTATAAATGAAATACATATTTCGCATAAACATTATGCCTTTTAACTATATTGTTATTAAATCGGCTTTGTCATGAATATAAAATAAAAAACACCTCGCAAGCGTCCAAGCGAGGTGTTTAAAAAATTAGCTAAAAGCTAAAATTATTTTTGGATAGATGCTACAACGCCAGCGCCTACAGTACGGCCACCCTCACGGATAGAGAACTTAGTACCTTCTTCAAGAGCGATTGGAGCGATTAATTCTACAGTCATTTCGATGTTATCGCCAGGCATAACCATTTCTACGCCTTCAGGTAACATACAAATACCAGTTACATCAGTTGTACGGAAGTAGAACTGAGGACGGTAGTTAGAGAAGAATGGAGTATGACGTCCACCCTCTTCTTTTGATAAAACATAAACTTCAGCTTTGAAGTTTGTGTGTGGAGTGATTGAACCTGGTTTAGCTAATACTTGACCACGTTGGATATCTTCACGAGCAATACCACGTAATAAAGCACCGATGTTGTCGCCAGCTTCAGCGTAATCTAATAATTTACGGAACATTTCTACACCAGTTACAGTTGTAGTTTTAGCTTCTTCTTCGATACCGATAACTTCTACAACGTCACCAACTTTAACTTGACCACGTTCAACACGGCCAGTTGCTACTGTACCACGACCAGTGATAGAGAATACATCCTCTACTGGCATCATGAATGGTTTGTCAGTTTGACGTTCTGGAGTTGGGATGTAAGAATCTACAGCGTCCATTAATTCAATAATTTTAGCTTCCCATTCTGGTTCGCCTTCTAATGCTTTAAGAGCTGAACCTTTGATTACTGGTAGGTCGTCGCCTGGGAAGTCATATTCAGATAGTAAGTCACGGATTTCCATTTCTACTAACTCTAATAATTCTTCGTCATCAACCATATCACATTTGTTCATGAATACTACTAAGTAAGGAACACCTACTTGTTTAGAAAGTAAGATGTGCTCACGAGTTTGTGGCATTGGGCCGTCAGCAGCAGATACTACTAAGATACCGCCGTCCATTTGTGCAGCACCAGTGATCATGTTTTTAACATAGTCAGCGTGTCCTGGGCAGTCAACGTGTGCATAGTGACGAGTTGCAGTTTCATATTCAACGTGAGAAGTGTTGATTGTGATACCACGCTCTTTTTCTTCTGGTGCGTTGTCGATGTCAGCGTAAGATTTAGCTTCTCCACCCATTGCTTTTGATAATACTGTTGCGATTGCAGCAGTTAAAGTAGTTTTACCATGGTCAACGTGTCCGATAGTACCAACGTTAGCATGTGTTTTTGAACGGTCAAATTTTTCTTTAGCCATTTGAAAATGCCTCCTCAGAGATATGTTTTATTTTTTAAAATTTATTCTAAAATTGTTGATTATGGAAGGGGCCCCAACCATAATCATACAATCATAGTTTACAAATTAGTTATACTTTAAACAAGATGAAATTTCAATTATTCACCTTTATTTTTTTTGATAATGTCTTCTGCAATTGATTTTGGTACTTCTTCATAATGATCAAATGTCATTGAGAATACACCGCGACCTTGAGTTGCAGAACGTAAAGTTGTAGCATATCCGAACATTTCAGATAACGGTACCATAGAACGTACTACTTGAGAGTTACCGCGAGCTTCCATACCCTCAACGCGTCCGCGACGAGCAGTAATGTTACCCATGATATCACCAAGATACTCTTCTGGAATTACAACTTCAACTTTCATCATTGGCTCTAAGATTACTGCGTCACAACGTTTAGCAGCTTCTTTTAATGCCATAGATGCAGCAATTTTGAACGCCATCTCATTCGAGTCAACGTCATGGTAAGAACCGAATACTAATTTCGCTTTAATGTCGATTAGTGGGTAACCAGCAACTACACCGCGGTCAAGAGAGTCACGTAGACCCGCTTCTACTGCAGGAATGTATTCACGAGGTACAACACCACCAACGATAGCGTTTTCGAATTCAAAGCCTTTACCCTCTTCGTTTGGAGAGAACTCGATCGTTACGTCACCGTATTGACCGCGACCACCTGATTGACGAGTGAATTTACCTTGAACTTTAGCAGAGCCACGGAATGTTTCACGGTAAGATACCATTGGAGCACCTACGTTAGCTTCTACTTTAAATTCACGTTTCATACGGTCAACTAGGATGTCTAAGTGTAACTCACCCATACCAGAGATGATAGTTTGTCCAGTTTCTGTGTCAGTGTGAGCACGGAAAGTTGGATCTTCTTCTTGTAGTTTAGCTAATGCTTGACCCATTTTATCTTGGTCAGCTTTAGATTTTGGTTCTACAGAAAGAGAAATTACTGGCTCAGGGAAGTCCATTGACTCTAAGATAACAAGGTTTTTCTCGTCACATAAAGTGTCACCAGTAGTAGTATCTTTAAGACCTACTGCTGCTGCGATGTCCCCAGCGAATACTTTACCAATTTCTTCACGAGAGTTAGCGTGCATTTGTAAGATACGTCCTACGCGTTCACGTTTACCTTTAGAAGAGTTTTGTACGTATGAACCAGATTCTAATGTACCTGAATACACACGGAAGAATGTTAATTTACCTACGAATGGGTCAGTCATTACTTTGAATGCAAGAGCTGAGAATGGCTCTTCATCAGAAGAGTGACGGATGATTTCTTCTTCGCCATCAACGTCAGTACCTTTAATGTCAGGAACATCAGTTGGAGCTGGAAGATATGCAACAGCTGCGTCTAGCATTTTACGAACACCTTTGTGTTTGAATGCTGTACCACAAAGTACTGGGTAGAATTCTACCGCGATAGTAGCTTTACGGATAGCCGCAACTAACTCTTCGTTAGAAATTTCTTCGCCTTCTAAGTATTTCTCCATAAGATCTTCATCAACACTTGCGATAGCGTCGATTAATTTCTCACGGTACTCTTCAGCTTGTGCTTGGTGAGATTCTGGAATTGGTTGACCTTCACGTAATGCAGTACCTTCTTCGTTATCGTAGTAAGTAACGTCCATTGTGATTAAGTCAATAATACCTGAGAACTCATCTTCAGCACCGATTGGTAATTGGATTGGGTGAGCATTAGCTTGTAAACGATCATGTAAAGTACCTACAGAATATAAGAAGTCTGCACCCATTTTATCCATTTTGTTGATGAATACGATACGAGGAACCCCGTATGTAGTAGCTTGACGCCATACTGTTTCAGTTTGAGGCTCAACACCTGATTGAGCATCTAATACTGTTACAGCACCATCAAGAACACGTAAAGAACGTTCAACTTCTACAGTGAAGTCTACGTGTCCAGGAGTATCGATGATATTGATACGGTGACCGTCCCATTGAGCTGTTGTTGCAGCAGAAGTGATCGTGATACCACGCTCTTGCTCTTGCTCCATCCAGTCCATTTGAGAACCGCCATCGTGAGTTTCACCGATTTTATGAATCTTACCAGTGTAATAAAGGATACGCTCAGTTGTTGTTGTTTTACCAGCATCAATGTGAGCCATGATCCCAATATTACGTGTATTCTCTAGAGAGAATTCGCGTTTCATAGGAAATTTCTCCTTCCATATTGGGCTAGCTATATAAGTGAGTAAAAAAACCTAAGCTCTAGCAAGCTAGAGCATAGATCAAATTACCAACGGTAGTGAGCGAATGCTTTGTTCGCTTCTGCCATTTTGTGCATATCTTCACGTTTCTTAACTGAAGCACCAGTGTTGTTAGATGCGTCTAAGATTTCGTTAGCTAAACGCTCTTCCATAGTTTTTTCACCACGAAGACGAGAATAGTTAACTACATAACGTAAACCTAAAGTTGTACGGCGTTCTGGACGAACTTCAACCGGTACTTGGTAGTTAGAACCACCAACACGACGAGCGCGTACTTCTAATACTGGCATTACGTTGTTTAAAGCGGCTTCAAATACTTCTAAAGGATTTTGACCTGAACGCTCTTGAACTAATTCGAAAGCTCCGTATAAAATCTTTTGAGAAGTACCTCTTTTACCATCAATCATCATTTTGTTGATTAAACGAGTTACTAGTTTCGAATTATAAATTGGATCTGGTAACACGTCACGTTTGGAAACAGGACCTTTACGAGGCATGTGTTTTCCTCCTTTCAAATCGTTGTATATTTAAAGTTAAATTATTTTTTTTCTTTAGGGCGTTTTGTTCCGTATTTAGAACGTGATTGTAAACGACCGTTTACACCAGCTGTATCAAGAGCACCACGTACGATATGGTAACGAACACCCGCTAAGTCTTTTACGCGTCCGCCACGGATAAGAACAACACTGTGTTCTTGTAAGTTGTGACCTTCACCTGGGATATACGCAGTAACCTCAAGTTGGTTAGTTAAGCGTACACGAGCATATTTACGTAAAGCCGAGTTCGGTTTACGTGGTGTCATCGTGCCAACACGAGTACAAACTCCACGTTTTTGAGGAGATTTAACGTCAGTTAAAGATTTTTTAAATGAGTTATAACCCTTGTTTAACGCTGGAGATTTTGATTTCGTGATTTTAGATTGACGAGGCTTACGTACTAATTGGTTAATTGTAGGCATCGATTTGTCCTCCCTTCATTTTTTCCTTGTTTCAATACCACACATCCAGGTGGTTCATTTTTTGGGTAAAAACAAAGTCTTTGTGTATTTTTACACAAAAACTACATCGCAGTAATCGCAACAACCGCAGCTCCAACATGAATGCCGCAAGCTTTTCCAAGTTCTTTCTTTGAATCGACGTGATAAACTGGTACACCGATTTCTTTCGCGAGAAGAATGGCCGGATCGGTTACCCAATTGTCTGCATCAATTGCGACAAAAAGAGCTGTTACTTGTCCAGCACGCATTGCTTTCACTGCTTGCTTTATACCTATGATTGTTTGACTGCATTACTTGATCGTAAGACATTTGCATATCCTCCTAAGCACAGACAGTTAACTATCAACCTTCAATATATTATCATTCCAAACTTACACTGTCAACCAATATCTCACGAAAAAGATGTTGGTTTCTTTAAAAACAATAAACTTTTTTAGAAAAACTCCGGCAGAGAATTCTCTACCGGAATTAAAATTGTTAAAAGCTTATTATTCAGCTGTTGTTACTTCTGCTTTTGCATCTTGATCCATACGAATTTGACGGTAACGTTGCATACCAGTACCAGCCGGAACTAGTTTACCGATAATTACGTTTTCCTTCAGACCTAGAAGCTCATCACGTTTACCTTTAATTGCAGCATCCGTTAACACACGAGTTGTTTCTTGGAATGATGCAGCAGATAAGAATGATTCTGTTTCAAGAGAAGCTTTTGTAATACCTAAGATAACTGGACGACAAGTTGCTGGTGTTTTACCAGTAAGAACAGCTTCTGTATTTGCCTCAGCAAATTGGTGAATATCAAGTAATGAACCTGGTAACATTTCTGTATCTCCAGCTTCAATAACACGCACTTTACGAAGCATTTGGCGAACCATTACCTCGATGTGTTTGTCACCGATTTCTACCCCTTGCATACGGTATACTTTTTGTACTTCTTTTAATAGATATTCTTGAACTGTCGATACGTCTTTAACTTTTAATAATTGTTTTGGATCGATCGAACCTTCAGATAATGTTTGACCCGCAATAATCGTGTCACCTTCAACTACTTTTAAACGAGCGTTGTATGGTGCTTGGTATTTACGTGTTTCCACATCACCTTGGATTGTTACTTCTTTTAGACCTTCACGAATTTCTTCGATTTCGATTACAGTACCAGTGATTTCAGAGATAACCGCTTGACCTTTCGGATTACGCGCCTCGAAAATCTCTTGGATACGTGGAAGACCTTGTGTGATATCGTTACCTGCTACCCCACCTGTATGGAATGTACGCATCGTTAACTGTGTACCTGGCTCACCGATAGATTGCGCAGCGATAATACCTACCGCTTCACCAACTTCTACCTCTTCACCAGTAGCTAAGTTCATACCGTAACATTTTTTACATACGCCATGTTTTGTATTACATGTAAATGCAGAACGGATTGTAATTTCTTCAATACCTGCTTCTTCAATTGCACGTGCAACATCTTGTGTAATTAAGCCATCACGCTCTACGATAACCGCTCCAGTTTCTGGGTGGCGAACTGTTTTCTTCACATAACGACCAACAATACGCTCGTCTAATGCTTCGATAAGTTCGTTGCCTTCCATTAATGAACCGATCAATAAACCGCGGTCAGTACCACAGTCGTCTTCACGAACGATAACATCTTGTGCTACGTCTACTAAACGACGAGTTAAGTAACCTGAATCGGCAGTTTTAAGTGCTGTATCGGCAAGACCTTTACGCGCACCATGGGTAGAGATGAAGTACTCTAATACGGTTAAACCTTCACGGAATGAAGACTTGATCGGTAACTCAATGATTCGACCAGCCGGGTTGGCCATCAGACCACGCATACCAGCAAGCTGAGTGAAGTTCGATGCGTTACCACGGGCACCAGAGTCAGACATCATGAAGATTGGGTTTGTTTTGTGTAATGATTTCATCAGCTTGCCTTGGATTTCGTCCTTCGCAGCTGTCCAAATGTTAATAACACGGTTGTAACGCTCTTCTTCCGTGATTAAACCACGACGGAATTGAATCATTACTTTATCTACTTTACCTTGTGCTTCATCAAGGATAATACCTTTGTCTGGTAATACCACGATGTCAGATACACCTACAGTAATACCTGCACGAGTAGAATATTTGAAACCTAAGTTTTTCATACGGTCAAGCATTTTAGAAGTTTCCGTAATATGGAACTCTTTAAATACTTCAGCGATGACATTTCCTAAGAATTTTTTACGGAAAGGATCTACTACAGGCACGTTTGTGAAGTGTTTTGCTAACACAGCACGGCGTTGTGCTTCGATTTTTTCTGCTTCAGATAAATCAGCATAGCCTTCAGTAGCTTCGATTTCGTTTTGTAATTCTTCGTCAATTGTTAAGTTTACAAAGTATTTATCCGGTGTTTTTTGTTCTAAGTTTGTATCAGTTGGCTCGTTAACGTAAGGGAATGACTTCGGTAAAATTTCGTTGAAGATTACCTTACCAACCGTCGTTAATAAGAACATTTTATTTTGTTCTTCTGTGAACGTTGGGTTGTTTAATGAGCTTGCTTTAATTGCAATACGAGAGTGTAAATGTACCGTACCATTTTGGTATGCGATTAACACTTCGTTTGAGTTGTTAAAGATTGACCCTTCACCACGAGCATTTTCACGCTCAAGCGTTAAGTAATAGTTACCTAATACCATATCTTGAGATGGTGTTACTACTGGTTTACCATCTTTCGGGTTCAGGATGTTTTGAGCTGCTAACATCAGTAAACGAGCTTCTGCTTGCGCTTCTGCTGATAATGGAACGTGAACCGCCATTTGGTCACCATCGAAGTCAGCGTTGTAAGCTGTACATACTAATGGGTGAAGACGAATTGCACGACCTTCTACTAAAGTAGGCTCGAATGCTTGGATACCAAGACGGTGAAGCGTCGGTGCACGGTTAAGTAATACCGGATGCTCACGAATTACATCTTCTAAAACGTCCCAAACTTCATTGTGCATACGCTCAATTTTACGTTTTGCACTCTTAATGTTATGAGCTAGGCCACGTTCTACTAATTCTTTCATTACGAAAGGTTTGAATAGTTCGATTGCCATTTCTTTTGGAAGACCACATTGGTACATTTTTAAGTTTGGACCTACTACGATAACTGAACGACCAGAATAGTCTACACGTTTACCAAGTAAGTTTTGACGGAAACGACCTTGTTTCCCTTTCAGCATGTGTGAAAGTGATTTTAAAGGACGGTTACCAGGACCTGTTACAGGACGACCACGACGACCGTTATCGATTAATGCGTCAACCGCTTCTTGTAACATACGTTTTTCGTTTTGTACGATGATGCTTGGTGCACCAAGGTCAAGTAAACGTTTTAAACGGTTGTTACGGTTGATTACACGACGGTAAAGATCATTTAAGTCAGAAGTTGCGAAACGACCACCATCTAATTGCACCATTGGACGAAGCTCTGGAGGAATTACTGGTAGCACGTCTAGAATCATCCACTCTGGTTTGTTACCTGAGTTACGGAATGCTTCTACTACTTCTAAACGTTTAATTGCACGTGTACGGCGTTGGCCTTGTGCAGATTTTAATTCTTCTTTTAAAACAGCTGTTTCATCTTCTAAATCGATTTTTTCTAATAAGCGTTTGATTGCCTCAGCACCCATTGCCGCTTCGAATTCGTTGCCGTATTTTTCACGGTATGCACGATATTCTTTTTCAGAAAGTAAATCTTTGAAGCCTAAAGCAGTTTGACCTGGCTCAATTACAACATAAGAAGCAAAGTAAATTACTTCTTCAAGTGCACGTGGAGACATGTCTAAAATAAGACCCATACGGCTTGGAATACCTTTAAAGTACCAAATATGTGATACAGGTGCTGCAAGCTCGATGTGTCCTTGACGTTCACGACGAACCTTTGCACGTGTTACTTCTACGCCACAACGGTCACAAACGACACCTTTATAACGTACACGCTTATATTTACCACAGTGACATTCCCAGTCTTTGGTTGGTCCGAAAATACGTTCACAGAATAGACCATCTTTTTCTGGTTTTAATGTACGGTAGTTGATTGTTTCTGGTTTTTTAACCTCACCATATGACCAAGAACGGATCTTGTCCGGAGAAGCTAAACCAATTTTCATATATTCAAATTCATTAACATCGATCAAGGAGCCTACCTCCCTTTAGTTATAAGTCTTTAGCGACTTTTCATTGTAGCTCTGTGCAAAATTTCATTCTAGGCCATTATGAAATTTGCTTGTTTACATCATTATAAGAAAAATCGGGCAGGGCATATACCTGCCCGATTCAATTTGAAATTATTCAAATAGACTCTACTGGGTCTTCTTCTTTATCATCAGTTGGGCGTTCTTCTGGAGCTGGTGCTACAGCTACTTCTTCCTCATCGTCAAGGTCGCGTAATTCTACTTCCTCATCGTTGATTGTAAGCATCTTCACATCCATACCTAATGATTGAAGTTCTTTAATTAATACTTTGAATGATTCTGGTACACCTGGTTCTGGAACACTTTCACCTTTAACGATTGCTTCGTATGTTTTCACACGACCTACAACGTCATCTGATTTTACAGTTAAAATCTCTTGTAACGTGTAAGCTGCACCGTATGCTTCAAGCGCCCATACTTCCATCTCACCGAAACGTTGTCCACCGAATTGTGCTTTACCACCAAGCGGTTGTTGCGTTACTAATGAGTAAGGACCAGTTGAACGTGCGTGAAGTTTGTCGTCAACCATGTGCGCTAATTTGATCATGTACATGATACCAACAGAAACGCGGCTGTCGAACGGTTCACCCGAACGTCCATCATAAAGAATTGTTTTACCATCACGGTTCATACCAGCTTCTTCCATCGTTTCCCAAACATCGTCTTCGTTAGCACCATCAAATACTGGTGTAGCCATGTGTACGCCTAAATAGCGTGCAGCCATACCTAAGTGAAGCTCTAATACTTGTCCGATGTTCATACGAGAAGGTACCCCAAGTGGGTTAAGCATGATATCCACTGGCGTGCCGTCTGGCATGAATGGCATATCTTCTTCTGGTAAGATTCGTGAGATTACACCTTTGTTACCATGACGTCCGGCCATTTTGTCACCAACGCGAATTTTACGTTTTTGAACAATATAAGCACGAACTAATTGGTTAACACCTGGTGGTAATTCGTCTCCATCTTCACGGTTGAAGACTTTAACATCTAGGATGATACCGCCAGCGCCGTGTGGTACACGTAGAGACGTGTCACGTACTTCGCGTGCTTTTTCACCAAAGATAGCATGTAATAAACGCTCTTCAGCAGTTAATTCAGTAACCCCTTTAGGCGTAACTTTACCTACTAAAATATCACCGTCACGTACTTCCGCACCGATACGGATAATTCCGCGGTCGTCTAGGTTACGAAGTGCATCTTCACCTACGTTTGGAATGTCACGTGTGATTTCTTCAGGTCCAAGCTTTGTATCACGTGATTCTGATTCATATTCTTCAATATGAACAGAAGTATATACATCGTCTTTTACAAGGCGTTCGCTCATAATAACAGCATCCTCGTAGTTGAAACCGTCCCATGTCATGAACGCAACAAGTACGTTTTGGCCAAGTGCTAATTCGCCACGTTCCATTGAAGGACCATCAGCTAAAATATCACGAGGTTTCACAAGATCGCCAACTTTTACGATTGGACGTTGGTTATATGAAGTACCTTGGTTTGAACGAATGAATTTTTGTAATTTGTATTTCACTAAGTTGCCTTTAACTTCTTTGCCGTCAATCTCTTCGATTGTACGAACGTGGATAGAGCGAGCTTCTACGTGCTCAACAATACCATGTTTTTTAGCAACTACAGCAGCACCAGAGTCACGAGCGTCAACATGTTCCATACCCGTACCAACAAACGGAGCGTTTGGATATAGTAAAGGAACAGCTTGACGTTGCATGTTCGCGCCCATTAGTGCACGGTTTGAGTCATCGTTTTCTAAGAACGGAATACATGCAGTGGCAGCAGATACTACTTGTTTTGGAGATACATCCATGTAATCGATACGATCGCGGTTAAACACTGTGTTATCCCCACGGAAACGACCTACTACTTCTTCTTTTTCAAACTTACCGTCTGCAGTTAATAGAGAGTTTGCTTGAGCTACTACATAGTTATCTTCTTCGTCTGCAGTTAAGTAATGGATTTCTTCAGTTACAGTACCTGTTTCCGGATCAACACGGCGGTAAGGTGTTTCAATGAAGCCAAACTTGTTCACTTTAGCGAATGAAGATAATGAGTTAATCAGACCGATGTTTGGTCCCTCAGGCGTCTCGATTGGACACATACGACCATAGTGAGAGTAGTGAACGTCACGTACTTCCATACCTGCGCGCTCACGTGTTAAACCACCAGGCCCTAATGCAGATAGACGACGTTTGTGCGTTAACTCTGCTAATGGGTTTGTTTGGTCCATGAATTGAGATAACTGAGAAGAGCCAAAGAACTCTTTGATTGATGCGATAACAGGACGGATATTGATTAATTGTTGTGGTACGATTGCCGCTGTGTCATTAATTGACATACGTTCACGTACTACACGCTCCATACGAGATAAACCGATACGGAATTGGTTTTGTAATAACTCACCAACTGAACGTAAACGACGGTTACCTAAATGGTCGATATCGTCTGTGTTACCTACGTTATATAATAAATTGAAGAAATACGATACAGAAGCAAGGATATCTGCTGGTGTAAGGTTTTTCACCTCTTCATCAATATAAGCGTTCGAAATCACATTGATTTCTTTTTGTGCTTCGTCATTTGGTGCGTAAATTTTAATTGATTGAATCGTTACTTCTTCATCTAATACACCGCCGTTTTGGCTTAATGTTTTGAAGCCAGCACCGTCTTCTAAAGCTGGAATTAGCTTATCTAACGTACGACGATCTAATAACGTACCTGCTTCTACAAGAATTTCGCCCGTTTCTGGGTTTACAATTGTTTCAGCAACCGTTTGGTTAAATAAACGGTTTTTAATGTGAAGCTTTTTGTTCATTTTGTAACGACCAACGTTTGCTAAATCGTAACGTTTAGCATCGAAGAAGCGAGAATATAATAAGTTCTTCGCTGATTCAACTGTTGGTGGTTCACCTGGACGTAAACGCTCGTAGATTTCAAGAAGTGCCTTTTCAGTACCTTCTGTGTTATCTTTTTCTAACGTATTACGTAAATATTCATTGTCACCAATGATTTCGATAATTTCCTGATCCGTACCGAAACCTAATGCACGTAAAAGTACTGTTACTGGTAATTTACGTGTACGGTCGATACGCACGTATACGACATCTTTTGCGTCAGTTTCATATTCTAACCATGCACCACGATTTGGAATAACTGTTGCACCGAAGCCTTTTTTACCGTTTTTATCTGTTTTTTCGTTGAAGTATACACTTGGAGAACGAACTAACTGAGAAACGATAACGCGCTCAGCACCGTTAATAATAAACGTGCCTGTTTCAGTCATTAATGGGAAATCACCCATGAAGACGTCTTGCTCTTTTACTTCGTTTGTTTCTTTGTTGTGTAAACGTACTTTCACACGTAATGGCGCAGCGTAAGTTACGTCACGTTCTTTACATTCATCAACATCATACTTAGGATCTCCTAATGTATAGTCGACGAATTCTAATGAAAGATTACCTGTAAAATCCTCGATCGGAGAAATGTCGTGGAACATCTCACGCAATCCTTCTTCAAGGAACCACTCATAAGATGCTGTTTGGATCTCGATTAAATTCGGAAGCTCCAGCACCTCATTAATACGCGCAAAGCTTCTACGCTGGCGGTGTTGTCCGTACTGAACTAGTTGACCTGTCAACTCATTCACCCCTCAATAAAGCGATAATAGGTCTTTGCAAAACCATACAAATAGTGTATGATTTCGAAAGACAAAAAGAAAACGAGACTTTTTATAAACCTCATTTTCGGTTAAACTTAACTTATTCTTAGTAAGTATACCCGTAAATTTGTGTAAGTTATGCAAAAGGGCATACTACCTCAAAATAAAAATTTTGCATTTTATTATGTTATCATAGTCGATTTGTCAAGTCAATATTCGGAGCGAATCTTACTTATTTTTTTGCTCGTATGATCCAATACCCCTTTTTCTTCTCAACAACATCCACTTCTGAAAACATCTCTTCTAAATGACTCACTGTTGATGGAGCGCCCTGTTTCTTCTGAATTACTACCCACAATTCACCGTTTTCCACTAACAATTCATAGGCTTGATCGTAAAATCTAAAGATTGTTTCTTTCCCTGCACGAATTGGTGGATTTGTTAAAATTGCAGCTGCTTGTGTTCCAGCTTCTACAGCACTCAGGCCATCACTTTCAAAAACACGTACATTTTGAACCCCGTTTAGTTGGGCATTTTTTTGTGATAAACCAATAGCACGCGTATTAATATCCATCATTAACACTTCTCGCTCCGGATTAACCTTTGCGATCGATAAGCCAATCGGTCCGTATCCACAACCCACATCAAGTACAACGCCTTCTACTTTTGGTATTTCAAAGGTATCAATTAATACACGGGAACCAAAATCTACTTCGCTTTTACTAAATACACCTGCATCTGTTTCAAATGTAAATGTATGTCCTAATAAAGGAAATTTCCATTGGCGTGGTTTACTTTCCGTTTGAGGCTTATTTGAATAATAATGTTCAGACATGTGCAACACGCCTCCTAAAAACTTTTAAATAAAGAAAAGCCCGCCGCAAAATTGTGACGAGCTTTCCTTATGAAACTAAGTACAAGACTTAGTAATTAAATTATTTAACTTCTACTGAAGCGCCAACTTCTTCAAGTTTAGCTTTAATAGCTTCAGCGTCATCTTTAGAAACGCCTTCTTTAAGAGCTTTAGGAGCGTTGTCAACAACCTCTTTAGCTTCTTTTAAACCTAATCCAGTGATTTCACGAACCACTTTGATTACTTTAATTTTTTCTTGACCAGCAGCAGTTAATACTACGTCAAATTCAGTTTTTTCTTCAGCTGCAGCAGCACCGCCAGCAACTACTGCTACTGGAGCAGCAGCTGTTACACCGAATTCTTCTTCGATAGCTTTTACTAAATCGTTTAATTCTAGAACTGTCATAGCTTTGATAGCTTCTAAGATTTGCTCTTTGTTCATTTTAATTTCCTCCTATTGGATGTTTTATTGGTTTTTTAGGCTGTTAAGCCGATTTTTGAAGTGAAGTTGCGATTAAGCGCCTTGCTCTTCTTTTTGTTCTGCAACAGCTTTTGTTGCAAGTGCGAAGTTGCGCACTGGAGCTTGAAGTACAGATAAAAGCATTGATAATAGACCTTCGCGAGATGGAAGTTCTGCAAGAGCTTTAACGTCTTCAACAGATGCGATAGTACCTTCGATGATACCAGCTTTAATTTCTAACGCTTCGTTTTTCTTAGCGAATTCGTTAACGATTTTAGCTGGAGCTACTACGTCCTCGTTAGAGAATGCGATAGCATTTGGACCAGTTAAGAATTCATTGATTCCTTCTAAACCAGCAGCTTCTGCAGCACGACGAGTTAAAGTATTTTTGTATACTTTGAACTCAACACCAGCTTCACGTAATTGCTTACGTAATTCTGTTACTTGGCCTACAGTTAAACCACGGTAATCTACTACTACGATAGAAGCAGCAGCTTTGAATTTGTCAGCGATTTCTTCAACTTGAACTTTTTTAGATTCGATTGCTTTGCTCATGATGACACCTCCTATTAGAATGAGTCATTTATACCGACAAAGAAAAGCCTCTACATCATAATTAGACATAGAGGCTGAAAGTACATCATCTTAAAAAGAATCCGAACTCCGATGTCCTCGGTAGGCTCATTAAGTGACAAGTCACTCCTACTGTCTACGGTACAAATGGATGATTCACAACAGCATCCATCTTACCAAGTAAGCGATGTGTTGTCAATTAATTTAATTTAAAAGATTAAAAAACCTTTTAATTATTTGATTGTTACGTTAGCAGCGTCAACTTTTACAGCAGGACCCATTGTAGTTGTAATGTTTACAGACTTCATGTAAGTACCTTTTGATGCAGCTGGTTTAGCTTTTTGAATTACTTCAAATACAGCTAAGAAGTTTTCTACTAATTTTTGAGTATCGAAAGAAACTTTACCGATTGGAGCGTGGATGATACCAGCTTTTTCAGCGCGGTATTCTACTTTACCAGCTTTGATTTCTTCGATAGCTTTAGTTACGTCGAAAGTAACTGTACCAGTTTTAGGGTTTGGCATTAAACCTTTTGGTCCTAATACGCGACCTAATTTACCAACTTCACCCATCATGTCAGGAGTTGCTACGATTACATCAAAATCGAACCAACCTTGTTGGATTTTGTTAACCATATCTGAATCGCCTACGTAGTCAGCACCAGCAGCTTGTGCTTCTTTAGCTTTCTCACCTTTAGCGAATACTAATACTTTTTGAGTTTTACCAGTACCGTGTGGTAATACTACCGCACCACGGATTTGTTGGTCATTCTTACGAGTGTCGATACCTAATTTGAATGCTACTTCTACAGTTGCATCGAAGTTAACTGTAGATGTTTTTTGCGCTAAAGCTACTGCTTCTTCTACAGAGTAGAAAGTTGCGCGATCGATTAATTTAACTGCGTCTTGCAGTTTTTTACCTTTTTTAGCCATTGTAAATTTCCTCCTTGATTGTGGTTGTAACGGATTTGACCTCCCACGAATAAAGGTTGCGCACTCATCTAAATGAATATCCGAGTGCAGCAACCTTCCAAAAACAAAAACATCATCAAGTTTGAAGATGGGATTAGTCTTCGATAACGATACCCATGCTTCGTGCAGTACCTTCAACCATTAACATTGCAGCTTCAACTGAAGCAGCGTTAAGGTCTGGCATTTTTTGTTCAGCGATTTCGCGAACTTTATCACGTTTAACCGTTGCAACTTTCTTACGGTTTGGTTCACCAGATCCAGATTGGATACCAGCTGCTACTTTAAGTAATACTGCTGCAGGTGGAGTTTTAGTAATGAAAGTAAATGAACGATCTTCGAATACTGAAATTTCAACTGGAATGATTAAACCAGCTTGATCAGCAGTACGAGCGTTGAATTCTTTACAGAATCCCATAATGTTAACACCTGCTTGACCTAATGCAGGACCAACCGGTGGCGCTGGGTTTGCTTTACCAGCAGGGATTTGAAGTTTTACAACTTTAATAACTTTTTTAGCCACGAGACACACCTCCTTAAGTCCGTGATGTGGTAATAGGGTTACCCCTCCCACTCAATATCTGTTCGTCAGCTAACTTGCCGATAACATTAAAACTAATTTTATATCACACGTCAATTACATGACAGTCTGACCTTTGAAATGATAACACTTTTAAAAAGCTTAATCAAGTATAAATAATTCTATATTTTTTGAACTTGGTTAAAGTCTAGCTCCATCACTGTTTGGCGGCCGAACATATCAACTAAAACTTTTAATTTCGCTTTTTCGATATCTACTTCTTCTACGCGACCTTGGAAGTGAGCGAATGGTCCTTCAAGAACTTCAACAACCTCACCTACAGTAATATCAACTTCACCTACGTGTTGTTCGTTCATGCCCATTTGAGCTAATAAACGTTCAGCTTCTTCTGGTAAAAGTGGAGTTGGTTTTACCCCGCCGCCTGAAGAACCGATGAAACCAGTAACGCCTGGTGTGTTACGTACAACATACCATGCATCGTCTGTCATGATTAGTTCTACTAATACATAACCAGGGAAGATTTTACGCATTACTGCTTTTTTCTTACCATCTTCTTTTACATCAATTTCTTCATGTTCTGCCACGATGACACGGAAAATTTTATCTTGCATCCCCATCGTTTCAACACGTTTTTCAAGATTTGCCTTCACTCGGTTTTCATAACCAGAGTAAGTATGCACTACATACCAATTTTTCTCCATATTAGGTAGGACTAAATCGTCCGTCCCTCCTTTACATTAAATGTGTTAAGGCTTCCCCTATTCACAAACTAAACAATCTATTTCTTCTAACAAGACTGACTTGTTTTAAAACAAATGAAAAAACCCGTTATTTGAAATGCACGGGCTCTTTCGCAATATTAACATGACGTAGCTTATAGAGACAAGAACCAACGGAATAATTCTGAGATTCCTAAGTCTATTACTGTAAAGAATAACGCCATTACGATTACTGTTGAAATAACAACTACCGTATACTTTGTTAACTCTTTGCTTTTTGGCCAGCTTGTTTTACGCATTTCAGAGCCGACTTCTTGTAAAAAGTTTGATACTTTACTCATCTTTGCCTAACCTCCGAACAACAAATTAATCTATATTTCGTTTATAACGTTTGTTTATGCATTGTATGTTCATTGCAATGCGAGCAAAACTTTTTAAGCTCTAAACGCTCTGTAGTACCCTCTTTTTTCGGAATACTATAGTTTCTAGAACCGCATTTATCACAACTTAAAACGACTTTTTTTGCCATATTTTATCACCTTTTCGGCATTTTGTCTTTTCAAGACTAACACCTAATTTTGTCACTGTCAACAAAGGCTCCCGTGCTTCAAGTCATTTCTTTTAGCTCTAAATGACGCTCTAATTTCCGCTTCACACGCTGTAGTGCATTATCAATTGATTTGACGTGACGATTTAATTCTTCAGAAATTTCATTATACGATTGACCTTCTAAATAACGAATCAATACTTGCTGTTCTAATTCACTTAATACTTCAGCCATCTTTTGTTCTAAATAATCATAGTCTTCGCGATTGATCATCAAGTATTCCGGATCATCTATCACCGGGCTCGTTATAATATCCATTAGCGTACGCTCTGATTCTTCATCGTAAATCGGTTTATCGAGCGATACATAGGAGTTTAACGGAATGTGCTTTTGACGTGTCGCGGTTTTGATTGCCGTAATGATTTGCCTTGTAATGCATAGTTCCGCAAATGCACGGAATGAAGCAAGCTTGTCTTCTTTAAAATCACGAATTGCTTTGTATAAACCAATCATGCCTTCTTGAATAATATCTTCTCTATCCGCCCCTACTAGAAAATAGGAACGCGCTTTTGCTTTCACAAAAAGTCGATATTTCGAAATCAAAAAATCTAATGCATCTGTGTTTCCTAGATGCACTTGCTCTACAAGTTGTTCATCTGTTAAATGATCAAATTGCCGTACCATTTGTAACTTCTCACTTTTAAGCAACGAAAATCACCTCAAGCTACGCCAGAATCAATTAGGAACAGTATAACTTAATTGGAAAAAGTGGGCAAACTATTACTTGAGCCCTCTTCGCCATTTTTCAAATTGTAATTCCACATCTTTTGATAATTTAATTCGTGAAGCAGGCTTTTCATCGCGTGTTTCCTTTACTTTCGATGAAATTTTTGACTGAATAATTTGCATCTCAATTTCAAGCTCACGTGCTGATTTTCTGAGTGCTCCGTGACCAAAGACCACGTTTTGCTCTGTCATATCACTCGTTGCAACATGAATTTGGACTTTGCGGCCCTTTAATTCATTTGATAATTTTTCAATGCGTTCATCCGCTGTTTCGTTTTTACGTGTATAAATTACTTCTATAGCATGCTGAATATAAAGTTGCTCGGTACCTGGAACAAGATGCGCGTCAAAAACAACAATGACGCGCCACCCTGTATGTGCTTTATATTCGGCCATTCGCTCAATCAATCGGTCTCGTGCATCTTCAAAATGTGGCTCACGTAAAGGACGCAGCTCACGCCAAGCACCGATCATATTATAGCCGTCTACTAGCAAAATCGTTTGCATATCATCCGTTTGCTTCTTGACGTTTGCGGTACACTTCGTACATTAGCAGTGCTGCCGCTACGGAAGCATTCAATGACGTTACATGGCCAACCATTGGTAGGTGATATAAGAAATCACATTTATCTTTTAAGAGACGGCTCATTCCTTTACCTTCACTACCAATAATTAATGCAAGTGGCAATGTAGCATCCATTTTGCGATAATCTTGTGAACCTTTTGCATCCGTACCGGCAATCCATACACCACGGTCTTTTAGCTCATCCACGGTTTGTGCCAAATTAGTCACACGTACAACTGGCACATGCTCAATAGCACCTGTTGACGCTTTTGCAACGACCGCTGTTAAACCTACTGCGCGACGCTTCGGAATAATAATCCCGTGCACACCAATGGCATCCGCTGTACGCATAATTGAACCTAAGTTATGCGGGTCTTCTAATTCATCTAAAATAAGGAAACATGGATCTTCATTTTTTGCCTTCGCCACTGCGAATAAATCGTCTAACTCTGCATAATCATACGCTGCAACAGAAGCCACAATCCCTTGATGGTTTTCTGCTAATTTATCAACCTTTTGCTTTGGAACGAATTGTACAAGTACCCCTTGTTCTTTCGCTAAATCAATTAGTTCTTGAATCCCTGTTTTCTTAACGCCTTCAGCTACCCATACTTTATTAATTTCACGACCTGCACGTAACGCTTCAAGTACTGGATTTTTACCTGCAATCATTTCTCCACTTACTTCTTCTGGAGTTGCTGCTTGTACCGGTGGTTGTGGCTTGTCCTGTTGTTTTTTCTCCTGTGCTTTAAAGGCTGGCTTTTTGTCGCGTCCTTTGAAATCACGTGGCGCTTTATTGTCACGATCTCGTTGTCTTCTCTCCGCCATAATTACACTCCTTTTGACTGTTCTACAATAACAATTGCATAGTCGATAATTTCATTTGCTCGGTCTAATTCTTTACTTAAAAATAAATAGCCTAGTACCGCTTCAAAGCCTGAGCTATTACGGTATGTGCGTACATCTGTATTTTTAGGAACAGAGCCGGATTTCGCGTTGCGTCCTCGGCGAAATACCGCCTGCTCTTCTTCTGTTAAAAAGTTTTCATCAATCATGCGGTGCGCAATGTTTGACTGTGCTTTCGCTGATACATACTTCGTTGCTTCTTTGTGCAATGTATGTGGCTTTGCACGACCCGCTAAAATTAAATGTTCACGAATACGTTGTTCCAGCACGGCGTCGCCCATATAGGCAAGCGCCAGTGCATTTAATTGTCTTACTTCATGTGATGATTGCATTATTGACCTCGTTTCCAGCGTGTTCCTTGACGAGTATCTTCTAATACGATATCCATACTTAGTAGCTGATCACGAATTTCGTCTGAACGTGCAAAGTCACGATTTTTACGTGCCGCAATACGCTCTTCGATTAATGCTTCGATCTCTTCGTCTAATAAGCCCGCTTCCACTTTTGCATGAATTCCTAATACGTCACCAATTGCATCAAACATGTTAAGAATCGCTTGTAGCACTTCTTTGTCTGTGTTCGCCTCTTTTAAGTAGACGTTGGCGATACGAGATAGTTCGAATAATACAGAAATCGCATTGGCTGTATTAAAATCATCGTTCATGGCTTCCTCGAAATCTACTTTGATTTGGTTTACTTTTGCTAGCCATTCTTCACTTGCATCCGCTAAGCTTACTGATGAAGTTAGGCGGTGCTCGACATTGGCGTAAGACGTACGAATACGATCTAAACCATTTTTCGCCGCTTCCACTAAATCTTGCGCGAAGTTAATTGGGTGACGGTAATGTACCGAAAGCATAAAGAAACGTAATACTTGCGGATCGATTTGCTGGCGAATGTCATGCACTAAGATAAAGTTTCCTAGAGACTTCGACATTTTTTCGTTATCAATGTTAATATACCCGTTATGCATCCAGTAACGCGCAAATGTTTTATCGTTATGCGCTTCTGATTGGGCAATTTCATTTTCATGGTGAGGGAACGTTAAATCTTGCCCACCTGCGTGAATATCAATTGTATCTCCTAAGTGCTCACGCGCCATTACTGAACACTCAATATGCCAGCCTGGACGCCCTTCTCCCCAAGGTGATTCCCATTTTACTTCGCCTGGTTTTGCTGCTTTCCATAAGGCGAAATCTAGCGGGTCTTCTTTTTTCTCGCCTGTTTCAATACGTGCCCCTACTTTTAAATCATCAATTGATTGGTGACTTAACTTTCCGTAGCCGTTGAATTTTCGTGTGCGGTAGTAAACATCGCCTTGAGATTCATATGCGTAACCTTTGTCAATTAGCACTTTGATGAATGAAATAATGTCATCCATATGCTCTGTTACACGTGGGTGTGCATCGGCCTTTTTGCAACCTAACGCTGTAATATCTTCAAAATATGCAGCAATGAAGCGCTCTGTTAACTCGGATGTCTCTTCACCAAGCTCATTTGCTGCTTTAATAATTTTATCATCTACATCTGTAAAGTTAGAAACGAACTTCACTTCATAGCCTGCGTATTGTAAGTAGCGACGCACTGTATCATACACGATGACCGGACGTGAATTCCCGATATGAATGTAGTTATAAACAGTCGGTCCACATACATACATTTTTACTTTGCCTTCTTCTAATGGAACGAATGGCTCTTTTTGACGTGTTAATGAGTTGAATAATTGAATGCTCATAATACATGCTCCTTTTAAAAAATGGAATTTTTAACAAAAAATAAAACGCCCCTGTCACCTAAATAAGGTGACAGAGACGCAGTAATGCGCGGTTCCACTCTGGTTGAAGAAATAACACTCTTCCGCTTAAGTGTCCGATAACGGGGACAAGGCGATTTAACCTACTAATAGTTCAATTAAATACTCAAAGGTGCATTTCTGCTTCGCCTTGACCTAGATCACTTTCAGCCGGTGATGATCCTCTCTTGAAGGTATGCGCGTGCGTACTTCTCCTTCTCTACGCGTTCACGTTATAACAAATTGTACATTTATTGTACAATTATTTTCTGAAAAATCAATCAATCGGTTTCTTAGTTCGCGAATTTTTCTACGCGAGCAAGTACTTTTTCTTTACCAATTAAGCTAATTGAATTCGGTAATTCTGGACCATGTGTTTGACCCGTAGTTACGACACGGATTGGCATGAATAGGTTTTTCCCTTTAACGCCCGTTTCTTTTTGAACGACTTTAATCGCTGCTTTAATTGAATCTGCGTCAAATGACTCTAATGATTCTAATTGCACTTTAAAGGCAGCCATTACTTGAGGTACCGTTTCGCCAGCTAATACTTCCGTTGCTTCTTCATCATATGAAATTTCTTCTGTGAAGAATAGGCTTGTTAACTCAACGATTTCTGCACCGAAGCTCATTTGCTCATGGTAAAGCGCAATTACGTCAGATACCCAAGCGAATTGTTCTTCAGATAATTCCTCTGCCACTACACCCGCTTTTTGTAGGTGTGGTAATGCTAATGCGACTACCTCTTCAAGAGATAATTTTTTGATATATTGGTTATTCATCCAAGTAAGCTTCGTTTTATCAAACATTGATGGTGATTTTGATAAACGCTTTTCATCGAATAATTTGATGAACTCATCGTGTGAGAAGATTTCTTCTTCACCTTCTGGAGACCAGCCAAGTAACCCGAAGAAGTTGAACATTGCTTCTGGTAAGTAACCAAGATCTTTATATTGCGTAATGAATTGGATAATTGACTCATCACGTTTTGATAATTTTTTACGTTCTTCGTTAACGATTAACGTCATGTGCCCGAAGCTTGGGTATTCCCAACCAAATGCATCGAAAATCATCATTTGTTTTGGTGTATTTGATAAATGCTCTTCACCGCGGAATACATGTGTAATTTCCATGAAGTGATCATCTAACACAACCGCATAGTTGTAAGTTGGAATGCCGTTTGCTTTTACTAATACCCAGTCACCGATGTCTTTCGATTCGAATGATACATCTCCACGAACTAAGTCAGTGAATTTATACGTTACACCTTCAGGAACACGCATACGAATTGTGTATTGCATACCTGCAGCTTCTTTTTCTGCTACTTCTTCTGCTGTTAAGTGACGACATTTGCCATCATAAGTTGGTGCGGCAACGCCATTTGCTTTTTGTGCTTCACGAGATGCTTCTAATTCTTCTGAAGAACAGAAACATTTGTATGCTTTGCCTTCTGCTAATAATGTTTCAGCATGCTCTTTATAAATGTCTAAACGTTCCATTTGACGGTAAGGTGCGTATGGACCACCGATGTCAATTGACTCATCTGGTGTAATACCTAACCAACGTAAGTTATCAAGTTGCGAAGCTTCGCCGCCCTCTACGTTACGCTCGATATCTGTATCTTCAATACGTACTACGAAAGTACCGCCGTGATGTTTTGCATATAAATAGTTGAATAAAGCTGTACGTGCGCCACCGATGTGTAAAAATCCTGTTGGCGATGGTGCATAACGAACGCGAACTGGTTTCGTCATAATATTGCCTCCTAAATTTAAGCGTCAGAACTATCGACCCTTTTAACTCCAATCATTTTACCACTTGCATTCCTTAAATAAAAGTAGCGTGTGCCGAAATTTGACACACGCCATGGAAATTATGCTTTTATTAATAAAATCGTCGCCATTGCTGCGATACCTTCTTCACGACCAACGAAGCCTAGCTTTTCTGTCGTTGTCGCTTTTACGTTTACTTGTGACGCATCCGCGTGTAATAACTCTGCAATACGATTTTGCATTTGTGAAATGTAAGGGGCCATTTTTGGACGTTGCGCCATAATTGTGCAATCTACGTTGCCTAATTTATAGCCGCGCTCCTCAACCATTTTCCAAATGTACGCGAGTAATTTCGCTGAATCCGCATCTTTCCACTCTGGGTCTGTGTCTGGGAAATGACGACCGATATCGCCTTCACCGATTGCGCCAAGTGCTGCGTCTGTTACGGTATGTAAGAGTACATCCGCATCCGAATGCCCTAGTAATCCGCGCTCATGCGGAATTGTAATGCCACCTAAAATTAATGGACGTCCTTCTGCAAATTCGTGAACGTCAAAACCTTGTCCAATTCGAAACATCATCTATGCCAGCTAAAAAATAGCTAGCTTCACCTTCTTTCTCGTAATCTCATTATCCTTAGTATAATCAACTTCTCACAAAAATACCTTGAAAAACTTCAACATTTTCAAGGTATTTAACTTTATAGTGTTTGTTTTCGACGATTAATGATTGCTTCGCCAAATAGTAAATCTTCTTGTGTCGTCATTTTGACGTTTTCATAGCTGCTTTCCACAATGTGAATGTCATGCCCTAAGCGTTCAACGAGCATCGCTTCATCCGTACCTAAAAAACCAACCTTTTCGGCAACGTCCTCTGCTTGTGCTAGTAAATCAAAACGGAACGCTTGGGGTGTTTGAATCATCCACAATGAATCACGGTCCACCGTTTCTTTAATGAGCCCATTTTCTACGACTTTCATTGTATCCTTCGCACGTACACCCGCAATCGCTGCACCTTTTTCGTAAGCAATTGTTGCGAGCTGTGCAATTGTTGGGATTGTAATAAATGGGCGCGCAGCATCATGGACAAGGACAACTTCAACTGCCTGCATCTCTTTAATACATGAATACACCGAATGCTGACGCTCAGCCCCGCCTGTTGGTAAGCCTTTTACTTTTGTAATGTGATAGTTGGCTAACAAGGACTCGATGAATTCACGTTCTTCATCTTTGACCGCAAGCCAAATACCTGTGCAGTTTTCATCACGTTCGAATACAGAAAGTGTATGCACTAAAATTGGCTTGTCGACTAATGTTAAAAATAATTTATTTTGCCCAGCACCCATACGCTTTCCGCTACCTGCTGCTGGCAAAACGACTTCATAACGCAAAATGCTTCACTTCCTAGTCTTCTTTTGGTTTCGCGAAGATCATGCGGCCAGCTGACGTTTGCAGTACACTTGTCACGATTACTTTAATCGCCTGACCGATATAGCTCCGACCACCTTCAACGACAATCATCGTGCCGTCATCTAAATATGCCACACCCTGATTGTGCTCCTTACCATCTTTAATAACGACCACTTGCATTTCCTCACCTGGAATTACAACGGGCTTCACGGCATTTGCTAAATCATTGATGTTTAATACTTCCACACGATGCAGTTCACATACCTTATTTAAGTTGAAATCATTCGTTAAAATTTTGGCGTCCATTTTTTTTGCCAGACGCACTAATTTTAAATCTACCTCTGATACATCTTCAAAGTCAATTTCTGTAATTAAAACGGTCGACACGCGCTCATCCTGTAGACGTTTTAAAATATCTAACCCACGACGTCCACGTGTACGTTTTAATGTATCCGACGAATCGGCAATATGCTGCAGTTCTGTTAAGACAAATTGTGGCACAACCAAAACGCCCTCCACAAAACCAGTCGCGGAAATGTCTGCAATACGGCCATCGATAATCACACTTGTATCAAGTAATTTATAATGATCTTGGGTATCTGGATCTTTCCCGTTTGCCTCACCACGTTTTTTAGAAGCCTTGCCTGAAAACATTTGCAGAAGCTCTTCACGTTTGGTAAAACCAAGACGGAAACCTAAATAACCAAGCACAATTGACATAATAGCTGGAACCACCGCAGCAATGATTGGAATATTCATTTGGCTAATAGCAACACCAGCTAACGTTGCAACACTTAAGCCAACGATTAAACCAAATGTCCCAAATAAAAGATCTGCAATGGGTAATTTAAATAGTACTTCCTCTGACCACGTAATCAACTTTACAAAGTAATCGGATAACGCGAAAGATAATACGAATAATAAAGCAGCACCAATCGCAACACTAAAATATGGACTATTAAGCCAAGGATGAGATGATAAATTCATAAATTCGTATAATGGCGGTAATAAATAAAGACCTAATGCTCCACCGATAAATAAAAATGCTACTTGAATTATTTTCTTCAACATACAATTCACCTCCATATAATAATTATACATCCAACACACAATTGTTGCGAAGAACAGAACTCACATGTGTACTACAACAGGAAATAACATTTTTATCTACCTTACATCGTAATAAGCTAGGTTATTAAATTTTTTTCTATTTTATAGTTATATTTCTAACGATTTTTTTGTTAAATTTGCGTTATATCTTTCTGTTAATGACAGAGTTCCTTCAAATTCCTATCAACTTGTAGTTTAAATTCTTATTTTAGTATATTATCCGCATATAACAGAAAAATCATATCATAAGATAGGAGAATACGTTTTGAACTCAACAAAAGAAGTAAAAATTTCTACTGCTGATCCTTCAGCGATTGGTTTATTTGGTTTAGCAATTGTTACCTTTGTCGCTTCTACGCAAAAGCTTGGTTGGACAGAAGGTTTAGGTTTAGTCATTCCTTGGGCGATCTTCTTAGGCGGTATCGCGCAATTCTACGCATCGGTATTAGACTCGAAGCATAATAATACATTTGGTACAACAGCATTCGGAGCTTACGGCTTATTTTGGATGGGTGTTGGTATGAGCTGGTTCGTACAAGCGGGTGTATTCGGTGAAGCGTTACAGGCTTCTGTCGATACACGTCAACTAGGTGTTGTGTACTTAGGGTACTTAATCTTTACAATCTTTATGACGATTGGTGCAGCAGAAACGAATAAAGTTTTATTTTCCATCTTCGTGATGATTGATTTCTTATTCATCGGCTTAGCATTAAGCTCATTCGGGATTATGGAGCACGGCATGCACTTATTAGCGGCTTACTCTGAATTAATCATTGCCCTATTATCACTTTATGGTGCAGGTGCAAACGTATTAAACAAACATTTCGGATTCAACTTCTTACCCATTGGACGTCCATTCGGTATTTTCACGCGAGAAGCATTCGAAAAAAAATCAAATGACGTAAAAGCACACTAATCGCTTTTATCAATAAATACAAGGAAAGGAAGTTCGCCCATACAGTGAACTTCCTTTTTTATTTATATCCAGGTTAACTGGCGCTTTTATTAGTAAACGTTATAAATCTTTAAAAGATGCACGTAACGCATCACTAATTGTTTCGACGCCTACTACTTGAATCCCTTCAGGAAATTCCCAACCACCAATGTTTGACGTCGGAATAATTGCACGACGGAATCCTAGTTTTGCGGCTTCTTGTACTCGCTGCTCAATACGTGAGACACGTCGTACTTCACCAGTTAAACCTACCTCACCAATAAAGCAATCGGTTGGGTTTACTGCTTGGTCTTTAAAGCTTGAAACAATACTTGTTAATACCGCTAGGTCAATGGCAGGTTCGTCTAGTTTTACCCCACCAGCCACCTTTATATACGCATCTTGTGCTTGGAGCATCATGCCCATACGTTTTTCAAGCACCGCCATTAACAACTGCACGCGGTTTTGGTCAACCCCTGTTGCCATCCGCTTTGGATAGTTAAAGCTCGTCGGTGTAACCAGCGACTGGATTTCAACTAAAATCGGGCGCGTTCCTTCCATCGAAGCAACAATCGTTGAACCAGGCGCCCCTTGTGAACGCTCCTGTAAAAATAGCTCAGACGGATTGAGTACTTCCTTTAAGCCACCTTGCAGCATTTCAAAGATCGCGATTTCATTGGTCGAACCAAATCGGTTTTTTTGGCTACGTAAAATGCGATGGTTATGATGACGTTCCCCTTCAAAGTACAGCACCGTATCCACCATATGCTCTAAAATACGTGGTCCGGCAATTTGGCCTTCTTTTGTTACATGACCAACTAAGAAAATCGCAATATTTTTCGTTTTCGCAATGCGCATCAGTTCTGCTGTACATTCACGTACTTGCGAAACACTTCCCGGTGCACTCGTTACTTCTGGATGATGCACTGTTTGAATCGAATCGACAATGACGAATTTAGGTTGGACTTCCTCAATCGTTTGATGTAAAAACTCTAAGTTCGTTTCAGAATAAATATAGAGCTCTGCTGATTTAACTCCTAAACGTTCCGCGCGTAGCTTTGTTTGACGCACAGATTCCTCACCTGAAATATACAGGACGCGCTTACCTTGGTTTGATAACAACGCGGACACTTGTAGAAGTAACGTCGATTTCCCAATCCCCGGGTCCCCCCCAATTAATATAAGTGAGCCTGGAACAATCCCGCCACCAAGTACGCGGTTAAACTCGTTCATTTGCGTGACGATGCGTGTTTCTTCTTGTGCTTCCACATGAATAATTGGCGTTGCTTTTGTCGTAGTGGTTGAATGTTGGAACGCCCCACGAGGCCCTTTTGTAATGACTTCTACTTCTTCGTTCATTGTGTTCCATTCCCCACAGCCTGGACAGCGCCCCATCCATTTGGCTGCCTCATAACCACAGCTACTACACATAAATTTCGATTTCTTTTTTGCCATCTGTATATGCTCCTTCGAATGTTTGTTCCTATATTGTACATGAAACAAAATTGAACACCTACTAAACACATCAAAATTTCTTTTTAACACCTAAAGAACAAAAGCGATAAAGGCCCGTTTTAGCCTAGACGTAGAGAAAACTTTATGCAAAATTACCCACAATACGATAATCTATAATTTTCTTAACTAGCAAAAAGACGAAGCGGGGATAATCCCTACTTCGTCCATGTTCATTATTTTGTTAAGATTGGTTTTTCTGTCGTTACGATAAACTCGTCGTTCACGTAATCTAAAACAACTGTTTTTGATTTGTCTAACGTCCCTTTTAACAGCTCTTCAGATAGACGATCTTCCACGTGTTTTTGTAGTGCTCGGCGTAATGGACGCGCACCATATTGTGGATCGTAGCCTTCTTCTGCGACTTTGTCTAACGCAGCTTCTGTTAATTTTAATTCGATATCGTGCTCTTTTAATCGGTTTGTTAATGAGTTGACCATTAATGTCACGATTTCTTTTAAGTGATCTTTTTGCAGTGAATGGAACACGATCATTTCATCGATACGGTTTAAGAACTCTGGGCGGAATGCTTTTTTCAGCTCTTCTAGCATTGTCCCTTTTGCATCTTTGTCTTTTGATGCCGCGTCCTCTGCACCAAATCCAACATGCTTACGGTATTTAAGTGCCTCTGCCCCAACATTTGATGTCATGATGACAACCGTATTACGGAAATCCACAACTCGACCTTTAGAATCGGTTAAGCGCCCGTCTTCTAACACTTGTAATAAGATGTTGAATACGTCCGGATGTGCTTTTTCGATTTCGTCTAGTAACACAACTGAATATGGTTTACGACGCACTTTTTCTGTTAACTGACCGCCGTCATCAAAGCCGACATAGCCTGGAGGTGAACCAACTAAACGAGACGTTGAGTGTTTCTCCATATATTCGGACATATCGACACGAATCATCGCATCCTCGTCGCCAAACATAACCTCTGCTAATGCACGCGCAAGCTCCGTTTTACCAACACCTGTTGGCCCTAGGAAAATGAATGAACCGATTGGACGTTTTGGATCCTTAAGTCCTGCACGCGCACGACGGATTGCACGGGAAATGGCTTCGACTGCTTCGCCTTGACCTACAACACGTTTGTGTAGTTCTTTTTCAAGCTGAAGTAATTTCGCTGATTCTTCTTGTGCAATTTTTGATACAGGAATTCCTGTCCACATTGCGACAACTTGTGCGATATCATCGACACACACTGTTGACTCTTCTTTTCCTTGCTTTTCTTTCCACTCTTTTTTCAGCTGATCTAATTCTAGCTTAATTTTTTGCTCTGAGTCGCGAAGTGCTGCTGCTTTTTCAAACTCTTGGCTTGAAACTGCACCATTCTTTTCAGATTTGATGCCCTCTAAGCGGTCTTCTAGCTCTTTTAAATTTGGTGGTACTGTGTACGAGCGTAAGCGTACTTTTGAACCAGCTTCATCGATTAAATCAATCGCTTTGTCAGGTAAGAAGCGATCTGAAATATAGCGATCTGATAATTTTGCTGCCGCTACAACAGCTTCATCCGAAATTTTCACACGGTGATGCGCTTCGTAACGGTCACGTAAGCCTTTAATAATTTGGATTGTTTCATCGACTGATGGTTCATCCACTTGAATTGGTTGGAAACGACGCTCTAATGCTGCATCTTTTTCGATATATTTACGGTACTCATCTAATGTTGTCGCACCAATACATTGTAATTCACCGCGCGCTAATGATGGTTTTAAAATGTTCGATGCGTCAATTGCACCTTCTGCACCACCCGCGCCAATTAATGTATGAAGCTCGTCGATGAATAAAATGATATTGCCGGCTTGGCGAATTTCATCCATTACTTTTTTCAAACGGTCTTCAAATTCACCGCGGTATTTTGTACCGGCAACAACCGTCCCCATATCTAGCGTCATAACGCGTTTGTCGCGCAGGATTTCTGGGACTTCGTTGTTGATGATTTGCTGTGCTAAACCTTCTGCGATTGCTGTTTTACCAACACCTGGCTCCCCAATTAATACCGGGTTATTTTTTGTACGGCGTGATAATACTTCCACAACACGTGTAATTTCTTTTGAACGGCCAATAACTGGGTCAAGTGAGCCTTCACGTGCTACTGCCGTTAAGTCACGTGCCAAGCTATCTAGTGTTGGTGTGTTCACTGTTTGTGTTACTGCTGAACCACTCGCACCGTTTGTATCATTATTGCCAAGCAGTAATAGAACTTGCTGGCGCGCTTTATTAATGCTAACACCTGTATTGGCTAATACACGTGCGGCTACCCCTTCACCTTCACGAATAAGTGCTAATAAAATATGCTCTGTTCCGACATAGGCATGCCCTAATTTACGTGACTCGTCTAATGATAATTCGATTACCTTTTTTGCACGTGGCGTGTAGTGTACAATCGGACCTACTTCCTCTGTGCCTTTACCGACAAGCTCTTCAATGCCTGATTCGATCATTTGCGGGCTAATATTAATCGCTTCTAAAGCTTTTGCTGCAATGCCGCCACTTTCACGAATTAACCCAAGTAAAATATGCTCTGTGCCAATTTCTTTATGCTTAAGGCGAATTGCCTCTTCTTGCGCTAGTTGTAATACTTTTTGAGCACGCTGTGTGAATCGATTAAACATCATATGAACCCTCTCCTTTTTCCCCATCATTACTTGCTTGTTCTTGTAACTTTTCTTGTAACAGCTTCGCGCGGTACATATCGCGTTCTGTTGCTTGCAGTGTTGTACCGACATATTGCTGTATAAGCCCTGGCTGCATGATTAACATACATTCATTTAGTTTGCGTTGTGAAATTGGTTCAAGTAACCCTAAACTTACCCCAAGACGGACGTTGGATAAACAACTTGCTGCTTCCTCGCTCGTTAATATTTTGGCATATTTTAATGTGCCTAACGAACGACTGAGCCGGTCCTCTAACACGGACGGCGCTCGCAGTAATAGGTTTTTACGAGCAAGCTGTTCCTTTTGAATAATTTGCTCTACCACTTTTTCAAGCTCTTGCAAAATATCTTCTTCGGATTTCCCTAACGTAATCTGGTTGGAAATTTGGTAGACATTTCCTAAATTGTCACTTCCTTCTCCATATATACCCCGGACAACCATTCCTAATCGTGTGATCATTTGAATTAATGCATTCATTTGCTTTGTTAACGTTAATGCTGGCAAATGCAGCATTACCGATGCGCGTAAACCGGTACCAACATTGGAAGGACAGCTCGTTAAATAGCCATAACGCTCTTCATAAGCAAAATCAATAGACTTACTTAAGTAGCGGTCTACGGTCTTCGCTTGGTCATATGCTCGCTGTAAATCCATTCCTTGTGCCAAGCTTTGAATGCGAATATGATCTTCTTCATTTACTAATATGCTAATGGATTCATTTTCTGTTAAAAAGAATGAACCAATTTTTTTGCGGCGGGCTAAATTCGGACTGATTAAATGCTTTTCCACTAAAATTTGACGCTGTAATTGTGGCATATCTTTAATTGAAAAATACGAAAAATGATATGGATTTTCATTGTCCACGGTTAATAATGCGTTCATTAATTGTTCATCTATTTGCTCGGCATCCTGCTCGGTAAAGCTAATTGGAAAGCGAACGTTCGCAATATTTCGAGCGAGTCGAATGCGCGTACTAATGACAATATCCGAGTCACTTTCAGATTGCATCCAGCTTGGATTAGCAAGCGTTAAAAAATGCTCGATGTTCATGCGCGTTCCTCTCCTTTTTTAACTTTACTTTCAAGTGCTCGAATGTCATCACGCAAGTGTGCAGCATCTTCATAACGTTCTTCTTGAACCGCTTCTTGAATAGCGGTACGAAGTGCGTGAATTTGTTGTTCAATTTTTTCTTTTGATGGCACATCTTCAACGTAACCTACATGCTTTGTACCTGCTTGGATTTTTTCGAGAAGCTGTGGTAATTGCTCACTAAATGTCTGATAACAATCGCCACAACCAAATTTACCTTGCTTTAAAAACTGGCGGTACGTAAAGCCACACGTTGGACATGCCTTTGTTCTCAAAGCACTTGTTGGCGTTTCCTTTTTCGTAAGCGGAACAAAATTAAACCAATTTGTTAGGAGCTGCTGAAGTGAGGCGGGCTCTTCTGATACTTCAAACTGAAACGGGTGAAATTGTGCAGCACATACCTCACAATACTGGCGCTCCATTTGCTGACCATGCTGGACTTGTGTCACCGTTACATTCGCATGGCGCTGTTTACAATGTTCACATATCATATTAAACACCTCTATTTTTCAAAAGAAATCGTGTGTAGCATCGCACGCATCAATCGTGCGCGTACTTCATCACGTACAGGTAAACCGAGTTGCAGTGTTGTGCGATCCATCGCTGCTTTCATCAAGCCGGCTTCTCGCTCACTAACAATATCTTCGTCTAATAAGCGGTAAATGATACGCTCGGCATTGGTTTGTGCAATTGCCCCACCGATTTGCTCTTCGATTTCATCTAATACATTTTTCTTTGAGTGGATGGTTACACGCAAAATTCGAATATAACCACCACCACCACGCTTACTTTCTACAAAATAACCATGTTCGGTCGTAAATCGTGTATTAATGACGTAATTGATTTGTGAAGGGGCACAAGCAAATTGCTTCGCTAGTTCATTACGCTTAATTTCAATAAGCCCTTGCCCTTCTACTTCAATAACTTCCTTCAAATACCCTTCAATTATGTCAGATATATTCCTCATGCTGTCCTCACCTCTCACTCAACTGACTTTGACTATCTTTGACTTAAATATACATTAGCTGTTTTTCGAATTCAAATAATCACTCTCTAAAAATGCTTTTCCCACATTCCGTCAAAATAAATCGCTTGAAACAGAAAAAACTGTAAGGAAAAGTTTTCCCTACAGTCTTATACCTTATACCCAGCGACCAACGATTGGATAGTTCCAATCTTCATCCATTAACGCTTTGACGATACCAATTACTGGTGCAATCCAGAAAATTAAAAGGAACACTAATAAGAATGGTAAGCCGATTAATACAATCGTTAATACGGCTGCAATGGCAATTAAAATACCAAATACCACTTGGAATAATAACGCTTGAATGGCTGTACGTTTCACAGCATCTTCTGAACTAATTAAGAAAAATATAATTGGCACTAAAAATGGAGCAAAGAACGCACTCGCATGAATAATGATTTTTGACCATTTTGATTCCATTTGAAATCATCCTCACTTTGTTTTGTTATCTTATTTACGAATGAATGCCACAAAAGTTTCACAAACTAAAAAAATCTTAGGTTTCTTATACCCAAGATTTTTAGAAAGTATGTATCCAGTTTAATACGGTCCACGATCATTCGGATTGTCTTCCGCTTGAGGGAATAAAAAGTAAGAAATAACCGCAGTTAAAATACCCGCACCAATGACAATGAAAATACGGTCACGGCTTGCCACTTCTTGATAATTGTTAGCTAACATAATGTATGAAGCAATCGCTACCCCTAACGATATCGGTATGACGAACTTCAAACGTCCTTTATAAAATTTCATCTTCACAACGCCCTTTTCTAAAAAATGAACTCAATTTTTATATGTTCTATCATACATGGCTTGAAATTAAAATACAAATACAGGTAAATTTTGAATTTATACTAAAATAATACTGATATTCAAATTCATCGAAAGTTTCAAATTAGCCCTTTTTTAATAACGCGAAATATTCTCATGAAGTGTACTTAGACGTTTCAAAATATCCCGAACTAAATAAACAACTGCAGCTTACACACACGACAAATCAAGTGTCGACCTCTCCTGACTCGTTGTTACGAATTGTTCATGAATTACATGATTAAAAAAGGAGCTTGGCCAGAATACTTTCTGGTCAAGCCCCTTTTGTTATCCGCGGCGTTTTTTTGATAATGCGCGTTTTTGTTTACGATGCTCCTGGCGAATTGGCCCTGTTTCAAATAAATGACGCTCAAAATCCGTTTCTGGCTCGACACCAGGCACTTCTTTTGGATTGCCTTCTGCGTCAATTGCGACCATTGTCACGAATGATTCTGTCGTTAGCTTTTTCGCTCCGGTTTTCACATTGCGTGACACCACACGTACGTAGACTTCCATCGATGTGCGCCCTGTACCTGTCACCATTGCCTCAAGTTCAATCATGTCCCCTGCATAAGCCGGTGATACGAAATCTACTGAGTCAAACGAAGCCGTTACGACTTCCCCTTGCGAGTGCTTCATCGCAGCAATCGCGGCAATTTCATCAATATATGCTAAAACTTTACCGCCGAAAATTGAATGATGATGATTCGTATCAGGTGGTAAAACTAATCTTGTTTGAATTGATTTTGAATAACACATTGGATAAGTTGTGTTCAAAACTTACCCTCCTTTCTTGTCTACACTTCATGTTACTATGTTTGAACTTTGAAGTGTTAGTCGGAAAGGTTAATAAGATAGCTTCATGGTGATGAATTTTAAATCGGTCATTTCTTCTACGGCATATTTAATGCCCTCTTTCCCATAACCGCTCATTTTCACCCCACCATACGGCATATTATCCGTGCGGAATGTGGGAATATCATTGATAATGACTGCGCCTGCTTGTAATTCATCCGCTGCTTTTAAGGCATCCGTTAACACATTTGTGTAAATGCCAGCATTTAGCCCAAGCTCTGTATCGTTTACAAGTGCAATTGCCTCGTCTAATGTTTCATATGGAACAATTGATACAATCGGTGCGAATGTTTCTACACAAACAATTTTCATATCCGGCTTGACGTTTACCATCACCGTTGGGGTACATGTACGTTCAGTAAACTCTGCACCGGTTGCGACTACCGCGCCTTGTGCTTTTGCCTCATCAATCCAAGCTTTAATCCGTGCTACTTCGCCTGGATTAATCATCGCACTGACATCTGTTTTTACATCTAAAGGATCCCCAACAACAAGCTTTTTCGTTTCTGCTACGAACAGCTTTGTAAACTCGTCGTAAATTGAGCCGTGCACGTAAATACGTTGTAGGGAAATACAGACTTGTCCGGCAAAACCAAATGCACCGCCAACACAGCGTGCCATAATTTTTTCAAGCGGTGTTGATGGCTCAACAATCAATCCTGCATTTGAACCAAGCTCTAATGTAATTTTGCGTAAGCCCACTTTTTCTTTTAACTTAAGACCAACCGCACCACTCCCTGTAAACGTCACCTTTTTTACAAGCGGATGCATTACTAGTGTGTCACTTAAATCACCACCGCTACCTGTAACGATTTGTAGCGCGCCGTCTGGTAGTCCGGCTTCTTTAAAAATTCCTGCCATCACAAGCGCACTGAGTGGCGTTTGTGAGGCAGGCTTTAACACAACAGTATTGCCAACTGCAAATGCTGGTCCTAACTTATGCGCCACTAAATTGAACGGGAAGTTAAATGGTGTAATTGCAGACACAACACCGAGTGGTACACGTTTTGTATAGCCGATGCGGTCAGATGCTCCTGGTGCAGCGTCCATTGGGATTGTTTCACCTGTTACGTGTTTTGCAGCCTCGGCAGCAAATTGATACGTCGCAATCGTACGGTCAATTTCGCCTAAACCCGCTGTTACTGGTTTTGCGGCTTCTTTTGCTAAAATTTCTGCAAGCTCTTGTTTGCGTTCACGCATAATCGCGACCACTTTATATAAAATTTCTGCACGCTCATAGGCTGTTGTTTTCTTGAACGCTTGGAAGGCTTCATGGGCGCCTTCAATGGCACGTTCTACATCTTGCACTGTTGCCTTTGCTACTTGTGCTAGTTTTTCACCAGTATAGGGTGCTGTTAATTCGGTTGTTTCCTTCGTTTGCTCCCACACACCGTTAATCCATAATTTTGTTTGTTGCATTGTTTTCGCCCCTTTTAAATTAGAAAACACAATTCACGCTAAATAGTGCGAATGGATGTCTTTTCTTATGTGGATTTCCTTTTAAAAAAATATACTTTCCTATCCATTTAAAAAATCAAAAATATTAAATGCAAAAGTAATTTTGGCATCCTGTAAAAAGTCGTTCATGTTTAATGCTTGTAGAAATAACAAACTATCGCTGAATTGTTGGAGCGCTTCTCTTTCGATCAGTTGCTGCAGTACAAATTGCGTAGCCGTCATCAGTGCTAAGGACGGCTCTATCGAAAACATAGGCAGCGTCATTAATTCTTTGTTCATCCGTATGATTTCGTTTAAAACTTCTTCATTTGCTTGAGCTAATGCGAGCATCGCAATAAACGGGTAAAATTTACGACGGATCTTTATGTTTTCCCTTTTTAGGTATGTACAAATCGCGCTCACATAATCGATGACAATCGGTTCAAAATCGGCATTATACAGCGTTAATAATTGTGACATCGCCTGCAGGGCATCTCCGCGCTTAAAATTCTGTGCTACGAGTTCATCATAATAACAACGCATTGTTTGCGCTTGTAACTGTGCGTTTACTGGTTCACGTGTCAATAATACTGCATATGGAATATCATCTTTTCCCGTTAAAAAATGATGTTGCTTTTTCATTTCTTTATGTAAAATTTTTGCGCGCTTTGCGTGTGCTTCATCCAGTAAAAAAATTGCCGCAATCGATTGATAAGAACTAGCTTCAAAACCTACCGAATCTAAATAAGCTTCATTTTGTGCTAAGCGATTTAGTTCCTGATCCGTTTGTTCATGTAACAGCAGATGCGCTGAAACTTTATAACTTAATACCGATTTATTCGATACGTTGGAAAAAAACTCAAGTAGCGATTGCTTCACTACCTTACGCTGTAAATTTTTCATCTGCGCTTCAAATTGCGGCCCATTAAATGTTTCACGTGAAAATGAATAGTGCACCGCTAACGGAATTTTGATTGCTGGTGTCATTTCTGCACTAAAGAATAATGACATCGTGTCATAGTTTTGCTGAAGTAATGTTATAAAATAATCTTTTTCCATCATTCACACCCCTCAACACTATTATACGCCTAAATTTTATGCTTGAAAAAGGCTGTGCAAAATTTGCACAGCCTTACTATTTCTTATAATGAAAGTTGCTCTAGCTCTTCTTTCGTGAATGCCCGAGACCTTGATAAAAAGCGTTTACCTTCCACACCTTCAAGTGAAAACATGCCGCCACGGCCATCCACCACATCGATAATAATTTGTGTGTGCTTCCAATAATCATATTGATTTTTGTGCATATAAAACGGACTACCACCAATATGGCCAAGCAAAATATCTTGATTGCCGATAATTAGATCACCATCCGGGTAACACATCGGTGACGAGCCATCACAGCAGCCACCTGACTGATGAAACATCACGTTGCCGTGTCGCTCTTTTAACTTGTCAATTAGCTGAACTGCTTCGTCGGTTGCCACAACACGTTCAACCAAATCATACACCTCCTTCTTAGAAGAAGCCTAAGCGGTTTTCATCATAGCTTACTAATAAGTTTTTCGTTTGTTGGTAATGACTTAACATCATTTTATGATTTTCACGGCCAACACCACTCATTTTGTAGCCGCCAAATGCTGCGTGCGCTGGGTAAGCGTGGTAGCAGTTTGTCCATACACGTCCTGCTTGAATACCACGACCAAAACGGTACGCCGTGTTCATATCACGCGTCCAGACACCAGAGCCTAAGCCGTATAGTGTATCGTTGGCGATTTCAAGCGCTTCTTCCTTTGTTTTGAATGTCGTCACCGCTACAACTGGACCAAAAATTTCTTCTTGGAAAATACGCATTTTGTTATGTCCTTTAAAGACAGTCGGTTTAATATAGTAGCCACCTGCATAGTCGCCGCCAAGCTCATTTTTGTCACCGCCGATTAAGCATTCAGCGCCTTCTTCTTTCCCAATTTGTAAATACGACTGAATTTTTTCCATTTGCTCTGATGATGCTTGTGCACCCATCATTGTCTCTGTATCTAAAGGATTCCCTGTTTTAATTGCTTCTACACGCTTTAAGACACGCTCCATAAATTTATCGTAAATCGATTCTTGAATAAGTGCGCGAGATGGGCATGTACATACTTCGCCTTGGTTTAACGCGAATAAGACAAAGCCTTCTACCGCCTTATCTAAAAACGCATCATCGGCATTCATAATATCCTCAAAGAAGATGTTTGGTGATTTCCCACCTAGCTCTAACGTTACTGGAATTAAGTTTTGCGATGCGTATTGCATAATCAAGCGCCCTGTCGTTGTTTCCCCTGTAAATGCAATTTTACCGATGCGCGGACTAGATGCTAACGGCTTTCCTGCTTCTAGACCGAAACCGTTTACAATATTTAAAACACCTGGTGGTAATAAATCACCCACCAGCTCTGTCCAAACTAAAATGGACGTTGGTGTTTGCTCCGCTGGCTTTAATACGACACAGTTTCCTGCAGCAAGCGCTGGTGCAAGCTTCCAAAACGCCATTAGTAGCGGGAAGTTCCACGGAATAATTTGACCTACTACCCCAATCGGCTCGTGGAAATGATACGCCACTGTGTTGTCATCGAGTTGGCTTAGTGAGCCTTCTTGAGCACGTAATACCCCTGCGAAATAACGGAAATGGTCAATCCCTAAAGGTAAATCAGCATTCAATGTTTCTCGTACGGCTTTTCCGTTATCCCACGTTTCAGCAACTGCGAGCATCTCTAAATTTTGCTCCATACGATCTGCAATTTTCAATAAAATATTGGCACGCTCTGTAGCAGATGTTTTCCCCCATGCATCCTTTGCCGCATGTGCTGCATCTAATGCTAACTCAATATCTGCTTCCGTTGAACGAGCTACTTGTGTAAATACGTTTCCTGTAACTGGTGTTACGTTGTCGAAGTACTCTCCCTTTACTGGAGGTGTCCACTTACCACCAATAAAATTGTCATAACGCTCCTTAAAATTTACTAATGCGCCTTCTGTGTTCGGATTTTGATACACTGCCATTGAAAATTCTCCCCTTTGCATACATATGATTGACCATACCTATCACGTATCCCCAAATCTTTATAGAATAATAGGTATCTTCATGTATCATATTGTCAGAAAAGTTATTTTATTTCAAATATTAACCTGCAATTTTCAGAAGATTTTACTTTCAATATTTTGCTATACTACTATTTGTTAAGAATTATTTAAGCGGCTTATTAAAATGAAACGATAGATTTTAATTTTTACAGTGATGGTAGTGTCATTTTAACCCCTGTACAAAGCATGGTAACACTCGAGAAATTTAAAGAACTCGTAAAAATTAAACTTATGCAGGAATTATTGTATACTGAAGATATTCTATTAGTAGGTGAGAAAATTATGCGTATAAATAAATTTTTAGCAGAAACAGGCATCACCTCTCGTCGTGGTGCCGACAAATGGGTTGAAGAAGGACGAGTTACCATTAATGGTGAGCTAGCAACAAACGGGAGCCAAGTGGAAAATGGCGACCAAGTTTGTGTAGATGGCAAACCGGTACAGCGTGAAGAACAGCTTGTTTATATCGTATTAAACAAACCAGTGGGTATTACAAGTACGACGGAAAAGCACATTGAAGGTAATGTTGTCGATTTCATCAATCACCCGTTACGTATTTTCCATATCGGGCGTTTAGACAAAGATTCAGAAGGCTTACTACTGTTAACAAACGACGGTGATATCGTAAACGAAATTTTACGTGCCGAAAACCATCATGAAAAAGAGTATGTCGTACAGGTAGATCAGCCAATTACGGAAGACTTCCTGCATGAAATGCGCTCAGGCGTTGAAATTTTAGATACAAAAACACTGCCTTGTCGTGTAGAAAAGGTATCGTCGCAAGTATTTAAAATTATTTTAGAACAAGGCTTAAATCGTCAAATCCGCCGTATGTGTTCAGCACTTGGCTATTCGGTAAAACGTCTGCAACGTATTCGCATTATGAATATCCAGATTGGCAACTTAAAAGTTGGTCAATGGCGCGATTTAACCGATACAGAACGAAACGAACTCTTTGATTTACTAGACTATACACCAAAGCAATAAGTGCAGCTGCCTCCTAAAAGCTACACATTTTGCGCTTTTAGGGGGATACACGATGCTGACGATACACCCGACTGAACATTTAACAGGATTAACGGTAAGCGGAGATTATTGGGATTTAGATGACATCATTCAAGCCATTCATGAAATTGTTGGTGAAGAAATGCATTATTTTCACTATGAAGGTGCACGAAAACGCCTGTTAAAGGTTTGTGCAAAAATGCGCCAAGCAGCAAAAGGTGAGCATGACATTCACTATATCGCCAATGGTATTAATAAAAATGCCATTAAAAAAATGAAGGCCATTGTCCCTGAACGCAGTGTTTATTATGCGGTAAATATTCTCCTACCTGAACTCGTCTTTACCGCTTTAGCGTTAAATGATTTCGTAGTACTCTATAAAGAAACTGTGGATGATTCGGAGTGGAGCTTGGTGACGACCTCGGTTCGAAAGTTCCAAGCAATGATTGCAGATGCAATTGCGTCATTCATGACAGAAGATCATTATCTTTTATTTTTAACGACGCTCCATACAAAGTCGCCGCTGTTTCACCAGTATGCAACGCAGTATGTCGATATTTTAAACTTGGAATATTTAGCGCTATCAAAAGAAGAACGCGCGGAGTATATCACTTCGTTTACACTGCGTCTATTAGCAGAAGACGAGGCTTATAAAGTACTAATCGATCGACTATTAAACGTAACCCGAATTTCAAAGCAATCGCTATATGAAGTGGTGCTTACCCTAAAATATCCTGAAGATGAAAATATTCTTTGGTAAGATAAAAAGGGAGCTGAACAAAAATGTTCAGCTCCCTTTTTAAATTTGTTCAAATGCCATTTTCTTAATCATTAATTATAGTCCACCTAAGTAGGCTGCTTTTACTTCTTCACTTTCCTGAAGCTCTTTCGCAGTACCAGCAAGTACGATTTTTCCCGTTTCTAATACGTATGCGCGGTGTGCAACTGACAACGCCATATTGGCATTTTGCTCTACAAGTAAAACCGTTACCCCTTCTTTATTGACCATTTTAATAATGTTGAAAATGTTTTTTACCATAAGTGGTGCCAGACCCATTGATGGCTCATCCATGATGATTAGCTTTGGTTTTGCCATTAGTGCACGGCCCATCGCCAGCATTTGCTGCTCCCCACCTGATAACGTACCAGAGAGCTGCTTACGACGCTCTAACAGACGTGGAAATAGCTCATACACATGCTCCATGTCCTTTTTGATGCCGTCCTTATCTTTACGTAAATAGGCACCCAGCTCTAGATTTTCCTCTACGGTCATATTCGAAAATACACGGCGGCCTTCTGGAACGTGTGAAATCCCGTCTTTTACAATCGATTGCGCGGCTTTCCCATCAATTGCTGCGCCTAAATATTCAATTGAACCACGCTTTGGCTTGAGTAAACCCGAAATCGTTTTTAATAGCGTGCTTTTACCCGCACCATTTGCGCCGATTAATGTGACGATTTCACCTTCATTTACTTCGAGGGAGAGCCCTTTTAAGGCTTGAATATTGCCATAGTAAACATCGATGTCATTAATTTTTAGCATATTATTCTGTTACCTCCTCACCTAAGTATGCTTCAATTACTTTTGGATTTGAACGAATTTCCTCCGGTGTACCATCCGCAATTAATTGCCCGTGATCGAGCACATAAATACGTTCACAAATCCCCATAACTAAATGCATGTCATGCTCGATTAATAAAATTGTTAAATCGAATTCTTTCCGGATGAATGCGATTAATTCCATTAAATCATGCGTTTCTTGCGGATTCATACCAGCAGCTGGCTCATCTAGTAATAAGAGTTTCGGATTCGCCGCTAACGCACGCGCAATTTCTAAGCGGCGCTGCATGCCGTACGGTAAATTTTTTGAGAGCTCATCTCGGTACACATCTAAGCCAAAGATTTTTAAAAACGCGAGCGATTCCTCTTCCATTTTCGCTTCTCCTTTAAAGTGACTCGGTAAGCGGAAAATGCTTGAAATTAAATTATGCTTCGCTAATCCATGGTTCGCTACTTTTACGTTGTCCAGTACCGATAACTCTTTAAACAAGCGAATGTTTTGGAATGTACGACTAATGCCTTGGCGTGTTACTTTATATGGATCGAGTCCGCCAATTGATTTGCCGTCAAACAGAATTTTGCCTTCCGTTGGCGCATAAACCCCAGTTAACATATTAAATGTTGTGGTTTTACCAGCACCATTCGGCCCAATCAACCCAACTAACTCCCCTTGATTCATATAAAAATCAACGTTTTGTACCGCTTTTAACCCGCCAAATTGAATGCCTAGTTTATCTACTTGAAGAAGTGCACTACTCATACACCAGTACCTCCTTTTTTACCGAACTTGAAGAATTCTGTGATTTCTTTCGTGCCAAGTAATCCTGTTGGACGGTAGAGCATGACTAAAATTAAGACAAGTGAATAAATAATCATCCGTGTTTCTGGGAAGCCTTGTAGGTACGTAGAAACGATTGTTAAAAGAATCGCTGCAATAACAGAACCTGAAAGACTACCTAAACCGCCTAATACAACGAAAATCAAAATATCAAATGACTTTAAAAAGCCAAATGCTGTCGGTTGAATTAAGTAATAGTTATGCGCATAAATCGCACCTGCAACGCCGGCAAAGAATGAACCAATCGCAAATGCCACTACCTTGTAGTACGTTGTATTAATCCCCATGGCATCTGCTGCAATTTCATCTTCACGAATCGAAATACACGCACGGCCATGGCGTGATTTGGTAAAGTTCGCAATAACTAAAATCGTAATGAAGGTACCGAAAAACGCATATGTCCATGTTGCCTGATGTGTAACAGTCATCCCTGCTGCACCACCAACATAGTCAATATTTAAGAACACGATTCGAATAATTTCAGCAAAGCCCAGTGTAGCAATCGCTAAATAGTCCCCTTTTAAACGTAAAGACGGAATTCCTACGAGTAAACCTGCTAATGCAGCAACAACGGCACCTACTAAAATAGCTGTTATAAATGGCATCCCTAGCTTCATTGTACAAATTGCTGAAATATAGGCCCCTACCGCTAAGAAACCAGCATGACCAATCGAAAACTGTCCAGTAACCCCGATAATGACATGTAAACTAACCGCAAGCATAATGTTAATGCACATCGCAATAAACATATTCTGATAGTAAAACGCGATAACCCCGTTTGAAATTAATAATTGAACAACCGCGTAAATAACAAGTGCTAGGACCGCATAACCCCAAAATATTTTTGACTTTTTCATGCTGTTCACCTACACTTTCTCGCGCGTATTTTTACCGAAAATACCCGCTGGACGAATGATTAAAATTAAAATTAAAATGACAAATGCTGCAGCATCGCGCCATAGCGAATATCCAAGTGCTGAAACAACGGTTTCTACTACACCTAACAGTAAACCACCAACCATCGCCCCTGGAATGATACCAATCCCACCTAATACGGCTGCGATAAACGCTTTAATCCCTGGGAGCATCCCCATAAGTGGATCAATACGTGTATAGTAAATCCCAAAAATTACCCCTGCTGCACCTGCTAAAGCTGAACCAATCGCGAATGTTGCTGAAATTGTATTATCAACATTAATTCCCATTAGCTTTGCTGCGTCGGCATCATGTGAAACTGCACGCATCGCCTTTCCGATTTTTGTTTTATGAACGATGAATTGTAATAAGAGCATTAAGAAAATCGATACTGATAAAATGAAAATTGCAAGCGTACTAATTTGAACACCGAAAATATCAAAATTCGTTTTTGAGAATACATTTGGGTAGGCTTCTGGTGACGAACCACGGAAGAAGATAACCGTATACTCAATAAGTAGCGAAACCCCGATCGCTGTAATAAGTGCTGCAATCCGTGTCGCATTACGTAAACGTTTATACGCAATACGCTCAATAATTACTCCGATTACCGCACACAAAATCATCGCTAAAATAAGTGCTAAAAAGACGTTCATTTCCCAGCGAGCGATCGCATAAAAGCCAATGAATGCACCGAGCATGAACACATCACCATGGGCAAAGTTGATTAATTTAATAATCCCATATACCATCGTGTAGCCAAGTGCGATTAGCGCATAAATACTGCCTAGCGAAATCCCGTTTACGAGCTGTTGGATCCATTCCATACCTTTCACTCCTTTATCTTTTTTATGTACGACCAACGAAAAAAAGGGAGGCAAAATTTTCGCCCCCCCCTACTTGTAGTAAAAAATTAAGGATTTACTTTAGAGTTGAACTGTTGCTTACCGTCTACGAATTCTAGAACTGTTGCAGATTTTACTGGGTTGTGGTTTTCGTCAACTGTGAATGTACCTGTTACTAAGCTTAAGTCCTTCGTTGCTGCTAGTTGTTCTTGAACAGCTACACTTGTAATGTCACCATCGACACGGTTGATGGCATCGACAATAAAGTAAATTGAATCATAGCCTAATGCGTGGAAAGCATTTGGTGCTTGGCCATATTCATCGTTAAATGCTGTTACGAAATCTTGAATTTTTGCATCTGGATCTTCAGATGAATAGTGGTTCGTGATAAATGTATTATTTAATGCATCACCACCAGCTAAATCTACTAATGTTGGTGAATCCCAACCATCAGCACCCATTAATGGTACGGTAATACCCGCCTCACGTGCCTGCTTAACAATTAGACCAACTTCTTCGTAATAACCTGGAATGAAGATGAAATCTGGATTTTTGCCTTTAATATTTGTTAACTGTGATTTGAAGTCTACATCTTTTGCTACATACGCTTCTTCAGCAATAACTGAACCGCCGTTTGCTTCAATTGTTTCTTTGAATGATGCTGCTAGTCCTTTTGCATAGTCAGATGCGTTATCCGCAAAGATTGCTACATTTTTCGCTTTTATCTCATTTGTTGCAAAGTTCGCTGCCACTGTCCCTTGGAATGGGTCAATGAAACATGTACGGAATGCATAGGCATTTACTGAACCATCGTCATTCACTGTAACATTTGGTGCTGTACCAGAACCCGTTACCATAGGCACTTTATGTTGATTGGCAATTTGAACGGTTGCTACCGAGTTACCCGAAGTTGCTGGTGCGAGCATTGCTACAACTTTTTCCTGCTCAGCTAAACGAATTGCCGCAGAAGTTGCCTCTGCTGTTTCTGATTTATTGTCTACTGGAATGTACTCGATTTGTTTGCCATCGATACCACCTGCAGCATTAATTTCTTCAATTGCTAATTTTGCCCCATCATTAATAGATGAACCGTAAGAAGCGACATTGCCTGATAATTCTAAGTTAGCACCGATTTTAATTGTGTCACCCGATACTGCGTTACCGCTTCCCGATTTGCTTGCATCTTCATCTGATCCGCAACCTGCTAATACCCCTGTTAGTAGTGCTGTTGCCATAAATAATGAACCATATTTTTTCATTTTGTTGTGTTTTCCCATCTTTGTGTCCCCCTAGTATACTTTTAAAAGTTTGATATTTCTGATAATTATACTTAATTTAGCACCATCCGACAATCTATTTTTTAAATATTCAGAATTGAAGATGCGAGAATAATTAAGTAATATATTCCAACTTCTGTATTGTAATTTATTTAGAATATTTAGTCTACTGTGATTTTTCTGTAAATTTTACAGATTTAGCGTTAATAAAATTTACAGTTCCAGTTTGAATACATGTAAATTTTATTAACTGTGCATTACGAAATACGGAAGACAACGATACGCTCATTTTCATTTTTTTCATGTCTTAATTTTATATTCATATAGTATTCTAATGCTAAATCCTGCTGTAAATAATCTAAGTAGTCGGGCGATGGATAGTATAGGACAATATCGATGATGCGTGGGTTTTGCTCATAAGATGTGTAAATATGCTGCATAAACTCACGAAATACATGAACCGAGAACGGGTTGAAGAAGAAAAATACTTGGTCTTGTTTTTTTATTTCATAGTGTTCTGCAATTAAATGGTAAAATTCAATCGCACCTTGTTTTTTTCCACACTTTTTTAAATACCGCTCTTTATTATGCTCAGCTTCCACAAAAAACTTTTGATCCATCTCAATCCCTTTAGCTGGAACATCAAAACGGTGATAAATATAAATTGGCACACGTCCTTTGCCACAGCCAACGTCTAAAAAATGTCCACCCGCTGGCATTTCATAATGCTCGAATAGCTGCTCTAGCCCACTATAAGGAGTCGGTTCGTAGCGATGGTATTTCGCTAGCTTTGGAAACCCATACTGAAAACCAACTGTGTCAATATTTAAAAATTTATCAAATTGTTGTTCATTCATTACATAAAACTCCTCACAAAAAAGCTATTCTATAAATTTACCTTATAGAACAGCTTTCAATTTTACTCTATCGTTTATGGACATTATACACTCATTTGAACATGGAATGCTTGCACCAGTCCATGAGTTCTACCTCTCGCATTGCAATGATCCTTCAAAAACTGAACCTATTCTGTTCTACGGTTTCTACCCCTTCCACAACAACCTTTAAATTAAGCGAATTTCCTAATTGAATAATCGACTTAATAATCGATAAATCTTTTTCTGACATCGGGACGTCCTCAATAAAAAAGCAACCTTTTAATTAAAAAAGTTGCTTTGTAGACGATCCGTTATTGGTCTTTTTTCTCATGTTCAAGTAACCATTCTTTTCTCCATAGTCCCCCTGCATAACCAGTTAGCTTTCCATTCTTACCGATTACACGATGACATGGAACAATAATACTCAATTGATTTTTACTATTTGTCATTCCTACGGCGCGTACTGCCTTCACATTACCAATCACTTCCGCAATCTCTTTATATGAAGCCGTTTTACCAAATGGGATGGTTGTTAAAGCTTGCCACACGTGATTTTGAAAGACCGTTCCTTCATGTAGATAAGGCACTGTAAATTGCTGACGTTCTCCTTTAAAATATTCATCTAATTGCTCATAACAACGGTTCAAAACAACTGGTGTCGCTTCTGTTTTTTCAAAGACTACGTGCTCACGTGATGCAAATAATACCGCTGTGATCTGGTGATTTGTTGCCGTTATTTCAATCACGCCAATCGGTGAATGATAATCTAATTGATAGAACATATAGAACCTCCGTTTTAATAGATAATTTGCCCTTTACTATAACGTACAAAAAAAGAACCTTCAATCTCCGAAGGGATTAAAGGTTCTTTTTTGATTATTTATTTAAGTTTAACGCTTCAGCAGTTGATTCATGTACTTCTTTAAGAAGTGCTGTGTTTTCAGCTAAGTTTTGACCATAAGCTGGAATCATTTCTTTAATTTTTGCTTCCCAAGCTTTCACTTCTTGTGGGAAACATTGATTAATTACTTTTATCATTACAGATACTGCCGTAGAAGCACCTGGAGATGCCCCAAGTAATGCTGCGATTGAACCGTCTTCTGAATTAATTACTTCTGTACCGAATTGTAATGTACCTTTACCAGCCGGTGTGTCCTTAATAACTTGTACACGTTGACCCGCTACAATAATTTCCCAATCCTCTGACTTAGCAGTTGGTACGAATTGACGTAATTCTTCAATACGTTTATCTTTAGAAGCCATAACTTCTTTCATTAAATAAGTTGTTAGGTCCATGTTTTTCATACCACAAGCCATTAATGTAACTAAGTTATGTGGTTTGATTGAAGCTGGTAAATCCATATAAGAACCTGTTTTTAAGAACTTCGTATTGAAGCCTGCGAATGGTCCAAATAATAATGATTTTTTGCCATCAATGAAACGCGTATCTAAGTGAGGTACTGACATTGGAGGTGCTCCAACTGCCGCCTTACCATATACTTTAGCGTGGTGTTGGTTGACAACTTCTTCGTTGTTACAAACTAGGAATAAACCTGAAATTGGGAATCCACCAACATGCTTCGATTCAGGGATGCCTGTTTTTTGTAGTAACTCAAGGCTACCACCACCAGCACCTAAGAATACGAATTTTGCCGTGTGGTATTCTACTTTACCGCTATTTTTATCGTGGACTTTAACTTCCCATAAGCCTTCTTTGTTACGTTTTACATCAAGAACGCTATGGTTGTAGTTTACATCTACATCTTGCTTTTGTAAGTTTGCAACTAACGTTCTTGTTAACGCACCGAAGTTTACGTCTGTACCTGTATCAATTTTTGTCGCCGCGATTGGCTCTTTTGATTTACGGTCATTCATAATTAATGGAATCCATTGTTTTAACGTTTCTGGATCATCAGAGAATTCCATTCCTTCAAATAATGGGTTAGCTGTCATTGCTGCGTGACGCTTTTTAAGATACTCAACATTGTTCGCACCTTGTACCATACTCATGTGTGGTAAAGGCATGATGAAATCTTGAGGGTTTTCGATTTGACCTGTTTTTACAAGGTAAGACCAGAACTGTAAAGAATCTTGGAATTGCTTATTTACGTTAATCGCTTTTGTAATATCGATTGTTCCATCTTTTTTCTCACTTGTATAGTTTAATTCGCATAAAGCGGCATGCCCTGTTCCGGCATTGTTTAATTCGTGAGAGCTTTCCTCACCTGCTTTTGCTAACTGCTCAAATACAGTAATTTTCCACTCTGGTGCTAATTCTTTAAGCATTGTACCTAAAGTAGCACTCATAATTCCGGCACCAATTAAGATAACGTCTGATTTAATATGATTGTTACTCATTTTTACCTTCCCTTGTATATATTAAGATTTTTAGAATTTTGAAAGCGCTCTATTTCATTGTCGACAACATAATAATGGAAAAGAGCTACGTATTCTAGATCATTTATTGCCTTCATGTAGTGTAACATAATTGTTAAAAGATTAAAATATATACGGATTGCTTAGCAGTAAGGTAGTTAAAAGCACATCATTTACGAGAAATCTCCTTACAATTATGAGCATTTTTTGCCTCGGAAGAATTTAATTGTTTTTATTTTCTATATTTTCTTACTATTAACCCTTGCTTTTTACATGTTCTTTATATCTTTACGTAGGGATGTTACTGCAATGGTCTACCCGTGTATTTTTCAAAACCTTTATAGGCATTCTTTTTATGGCCTCGTTTTACAAGCAAAGCAAATATTTTACGTTGTAGCCAAAGCGGTATACCCGCTACTAATGTATTTTGCATGGAGAGAATAAGCGCTGTATGAGCCATATTTTTAGGATTACCCTTCCCATCAACTAACCCGTCATTGATTAGACCATAGTGAATACGTACAGATTGTTCAAATTGACTCGGTGGCGTTAAACGTACACGGAATACAACCGGTTCATCATGGTTATTGGTAAATGTATGTGGTGTATTTAATGTCACTAATCGCATATCTCCAGGCTGTAGTACATGTTGCTCTTTTCCTAAAGTCACCGTTAATTGCCCTGAAATCACTTCAAACGTTTCTTCAAATTCATCATGCACATGTAATGGTGGGCCTTCTCCTTGTGATGGCAATGTAACCTCTATGTAAAGATACTTTCCTTGCGATTCTTCTGCTGTTTCCAAAAAGGTGATTTGCTCACCTGTAATTTGGTGTTTTACTGTACGATTCATATACGCTCTCCTTTTATAATACTTTTTGTTACTCGTAGCATAATTGTATGTTAAATTTGATATATATAATAGAAGTTACTTTTATTAAAATTGTAGGAAATAGGATAAACATCATGATGAACATATGACAAATGTAAATAGTTCAAAGTGAAAATTCCTTTTACAATTAACTATGTATGAGATAGGGGGATGTTTATGAAAATTTTTACGGATAGTGGTTCAGACTTACCAAAAGCTTATTTTGATAAGGAAGACGTACATCTTTTTCCGTTACGTGTATTAGTGAAGGGTGTCGAGTATGATGATATTATTGGCATCTCAACTGATCAAGTTTACGCAGCAATTGCAGAAGGCGAAGAACTTAAAACATCACAAGTTTCATTAGAAGTCTTTTTAAATGCTTTTGAGCAACTAGCAAAATCGGGGGAAGAAGGAATTTATCTTGCCTTTTCTTCTGCGTTATCGGGTACTTGCCAAAGTGCCATTTTAGCAAAAAATCAATTACTAGAAACATATCCAGACTTAAAATTAGCGATTATTGATACAAAATGTGCTTCATACGGACAAGGCTTAGTCGTAAAAGAAGCCGTACGTTTAAATAAATTTGGTATTGCATTTGACGATGCCGTTACACAATTAACGGATATGGCGAACTCGATGGAGCATCTCTTTACGGTTGGCGATTTAAATCACTTAGCAAAAGGCGGTCGTGTTTCAAAGGCAAGTGCTATTGTAGGTGGTTTACTAAATATTAAACCAATTTTAAATATGGAGGATGGAAAGCTTGTACCGATCGAGAAAACACGTGGTTTTAAAAAAGCCATCCAACATATGATTGCCCTTATGAAAACGCGTGGTGGCGACTTTACAAATAAAACGGTCGGCATTTCTCATAGTAATGATGAGGAATTAATGCACGAGGTAAAAGTTGCGATTGAAGAAGCACTTCAGCCAAAAGCCATTGAAACAACAACGATTGGCTCGGTCATCGGTGCACATGTTGGACGCGGTACAGTTGGCATTTACTTTACCAATACAAAATAACACTTGAAAGCTAGCACAATTTACATGTGCTAGCTTTTTGTTCTTTAAATGAAAAAAACCGATGCAAGTGCAATTCCTGTAATTGCACCTAAGGCAATCCCATAGCCAAACCCTGCGCCTGCGCCAAATCCCCAAAAGCCAATGCCATAACCACCCGCATCTGGCATGAGCCAGACATTGCGATTATCTACTTTGGTAATACGTCCGACGTGCACATTCCCACAATTATCGGTGATTCGTACACGCTTCCCTTGATATTTACAACACATGTTATACGCGGCTTGTGGATTCATCTTTTCCCCCTCCTCTCATTTTTTCTACTATATGTTTAAGGAAATCGCACATACGAGCGTATCGTCTAATTCATATAGTAAGAAGAAAGGAAGGGAGATTTTTTGGAGATAATCGATACACGAAAATTATTTTACGACCTGAAGAATCGTAGCACACACACATATCCGCTCGTACAATCTATTTTCCCAACGATTCCACCCGCAGCTGTACAGTACGAATTACAGCGTCAAGGCTTATTAGAAAATGGCGAAATGTCTTTACCGCTAGATGTATGGACAATTGCTAAAAGACAGCTGGATGATTTGGTGAACCAATGGGCTGGACCCCCAACGAAAGTAGCCATTTTACCAATTCAACATGGCTATGTTAAAAATGGTGTTGCCTATCCGCATGGCATTTGTTTATTTGTTTCGCCCCATACCTCAGTAAAAGAACTTCTTGCACTCATTACACATGAATATCACCATATTTGTCGGCAATCCTATTACGCAGACTCTCCTACTTTATTAGACGCGGTCATTATGGAAGGCTTAGCTGAGCATGCTGTTGAAAGTTTATTTGGTGAACATGCCGTTAGTTCATGGACAAAACGGTATTCTTTAGAAGAGGTAATCGATTATTGGCACAGGTATTTTCTAGAATACGTAACCGTCCGCGGCTTACATAATCACCAACATTTTTTGTTCGGTGACGGCAAGCAACTACCAGCTCATATTGGTTATTGTATGGGGTACCGCATTGTTGAAGCGTTCTTGACTAAAAATCCCTTACTTACAACACAACAATTGCTGCAAGTTTCTTCTGAAGAAATCGCTTTAGGTGCCGGTTTTACATTGCTATAGGTATGTAAAAAACCATTAATGCATGTCTACGAATAGACAAACGTTAATGGTTTTCACGTTTACTTTTGAGTTACTGGGGCTGGGTAGTCGAAGCCTTTTGTATCGACCTCAACTTTTTTCATTTTTTGATCTTGTAATGGCTTGTCGCTTCCATCGCGCTCTACTGCAACGATTTCATCAATAACATCCATTCCTTCAATCACTTGTCCAAATGCTGCATAATCACCGTCTAAATGTGTTGCCGACTCAGTCATAATAAAAAATTGTGAGCCTGCTGAATTTGGATCCTGTGTACGCGCCATCGATAACACGCCGCGCTCGTGGGTTAGTGTATTTTCGAAGTCATTCGAAGAAAACTCTCCGTTAATTGAATAATCTGGCCCACCCATACCTGTTCCATCTGGGTCGCCACCTTGTACCATGAAGCCTGGAATAACACGGTGGAAAATTAAGCCGTCATAGAAGCCATCTTCAACTAATGAAATGAAGTTCGCTACTGTATTTGGTGCTGTTTTTGGCTCGAGTTCGATAACAATTTTTTTGTCATTTTCCATCGTAATGGTCACGATTGGGTTTTCTGTTACGTCATTTGCGTAATTTGTATTATCTGTTTGTTCCTTACTTTCTGTTGTTTTGTCGTCACCACATGCTACGATCATCAGCATTGCCATTGCCGTTACGAATAAAAGTATCGTTTTTTTCATAAAATTCCCACTCCTTTTCTACGTAATTCAATCATACTTCGAGCGGTTAAACAAGTATTGTGACTAACTTTTTGAGGGGCTCAGCTTCCAACAAAAAAAGGGCACGTATCTTGTACGTACCCCTTCTACATTACCAGCCTCTTCGTCTTTGGCAGCCACATCCACTCGGTCTAAACGGCGTGCCACACATTCTATTCGTTTGATAGCATTCATTGACAACTGATTGCGTGTGCGGGAAATGATGCTCATGATGCATATATTGTTGATTAACCGTTGTTAAATGTGATGGATGAATGTGCGGTACAACTGAATTCGTCACGTTTCTTTGAACATATTGTCTCGTTGGGGATACTTGTGGCGATGCATATTGATTTGGAGCTGTCTGTGTTGGCAATTGCTGAGCATTATTTAACATCCCTTGATTCATAGCACCATCAAATAAATCAAGCCAGTTTCTATTAACCATTGTGATCTCCTTTCATCATTTATCTTTATTAACATATGAAATAAAACACACATGACCTATTTACATGCCTATTGTTACTTACTTAAAATGTGCGCATCTAAAAACCATCTAAACAATTGAATGAACAAAAGTTTAGATGGCTCATTTAGTTAAGTCTTTGCTATAGCATAATTCGTCGCTTCTTTTAATGCCTTTTCCTCTATTGGAATGCGCACCGAAAGCATGATGACATTTAAAATAGTAAAAATAATTGCGGTCACATACGCGCCGAACATGAAAGGCAGTACCAAAATTTCAAGGCAGACAACTAAGTAATTGGGATGCCGGATATATGCATACGGACCTTTCACAACGACATTTGCACCTGGTAAAATTATAATTTTCGTATTCCAAAACGTTCCGAGTGATACTAAACACCATACCCTTAACAGTTGTAGTAATAAAAAGAAAACTAACCAAGTAAAATGCGGCATAAGATTGGATTTAAAAAAGAAAACTTCAATAAGGAGACTAACAAAAAAGCTTACATGTAACAAAATCATAAATGGATAATGAGAGGCTCCAACTTCATAAGCCCCTTTTACTAGCATTAATTTTTCATTTCTTTTTGCAATGCGCAGTTCTACAAACCTTTGAATGATAACGAAGACTAGAATGAAGTAAAAGATCAACTTACTCCCCCCATTCCAATAACACAGCTTCGCCACTAAAACCTGGACCTAGCGCAACTAATAAGCCATGCGTATTTGCTTTATTTTCTTTTAACATAAATTGCTCTAACACATAAAGAACGGTCGGCGAGGACATATTGCCGTAATTTTTTAATATTTCACGTGAAACATCTGTGTGCTCTTTTGCTAACGCTAATGCTTCCTCATAAGCACTCAGTACCTTCTTTCCACCCGGATGTGCTACGAAATTTGTGATATTACTCGGATCAATTTGATAATCCTTTAAAAATTCATGAATAAAAGGGCCAAGCCAATTCGTTATAATACCCGGAATACTTTTAGAAAATACAACATGTAAGCCACTATTTTTCACATCCCAGCCCATTACATCTTCAGATTTCGGCATCCACTTTGATCTACGGCCAATGATAGACGGTATCACCTTGTCTTGTTCTAGTTCTACAAGATCCCCGCAAACAAGTACACATGCCGCCCCATCTGCAAATAAAGACGTCCCGACTAAGTTACTTTTTGAATAGTCGTCTTTTTGAAATGTTAGGCTACATAGCTCCACACAAACAACGAGCACTTTTGCATTGGGATATGCTTTGCAATAATCATAGGCCCTACTAATGCCAGCCGCGCCCCCCGCACAACCAAGCCCCCAAATCGGCATTCGCACCATTTGGTCTGAAAAAGGTAAAAGGTTCATAACACGGGCATCAATGCTCGGTGTTGAAATCCCTGTGCTGCTAACAAAAATGAGGGCATCAATCTCTTCAGTTGAAAGATCAGCTTGCAAAAATGAGCGATTCGTTAAACACCTTTGAATAACTTCCACACTATACCGTGTAGCGAACTGAGTATAAAGCGCATTACGCTCTTCAAACGTATGCGCTTCACGATACCAATCGGGTGGAACGCAAAAATTCCGTGTTCCTATTTCACCATTTTCAAAAACCTTTAATAACCTTTCGAGTCTAGGAATCTTATACTGAAAAAGCTCTTTTGTTAGTTGTTCAATATTGGCCTGAGCTAATGAAAAAGGCGGTGTATATGTACCAACCGAAGCGATTTTTGGAATGACGATTTCTCCTTATACAAATTACTTTCTTTCAATGTATGGATGAAGGATGTGAAATATACAAAATGCTTGGATTCAATTTTAATTTAGCTTTAAAACAGTTTAGTTCCGTCATCGTCTGGTCATACTTTGAGTGTTAAAAAATTTGGAAACCTATTGGAGGCAAGAGGATGAAAGCTTTAGTCTATGCAGGTCCCGGAAAAAGAGAAGTACGTGATGTTGAAAAGCCACGTATTCTGAACGATGGAGATGCGATTGTTAGATTAACGAAAACAACAATTTGCGGTACGGATTTACACATTCTCGGTGGCGATGTACCCGCTTGTAAAGAAGGAACGATTTTAGGACACGAAGGTATTGGAATCGTTGAAGAAGTTGGTTCAGGGGTGAAACACTTTAAAGTTGGCGATAAGGTGATTATTTCATGTGTTACCGCTTGTGGTGTTTGTGATTACTGTAAAATTGCGTTATACGCACACTGTAAAGATGGTGGTTGGATTTTAGGACATCTGATTGATGGTACACAAGCAGAATATGTACACATTCCACACGCGGATAACTCGCTTTACCACATTCCAAAAGGGATGTCTGACGATGCAGCCGTTATGATTTCTGATATTTTACCTACAGGATTTGAGATTGGAGTACTAAATGGCCAAGTTTCTCCTGGTGATACGATTGCCATCATTGGTGCGGGTCCAATTGGCATGTCCGTATTATTTACGTCTCAATTTTATTCACCCGCTACCATCATCATGGTGGACTTAGATGAAAACCGACTAGCAGAAGCCAAGCGCTTTGGTGCTACACACACCATCAATTCTAAAGATGGGGATGCAGCCATAAAACAAATTATAGAAATAACAGGCGGCCGAGGTGTTGACGTTGCGATTGAAGCAGTAGGATACCCTGCCACATTCGATATATGCCAAAAAATATTAGCTCCGGGTGGTCACTTAGCAAACGTTGGCGTACACGGAAAACCTGTAGATTTACAATTACAGGATCTTTGGATTCGTAATGTTACGATTACGACTGGGCTTGTATCCACAAATACAATTCCTATGCTGTTAAAAACGTTAGTAAACGGCAAAATTCCTGTTGAAGATCTTGTTACACATAACTTCAAATTCGATCAAATTACAGAAGCTTATGACACATTCAAAAACGCAGCAAAAGAAAAGGCACTGAAGATTATTATTGATTTTTAAATAAGTAACAAGTTTATTAATCCACTATATGAACAAAAAAAATGTCCAAAAACCTATACTTTTGGGCATTTTTTTTATTTTAGTGATTTATGCTGTTGTTACAATTTACATATACCCTTTTAATAAAAACCTAGTATATTTCCTTTACTTTGTACAAAAAATATTACGGTATTTGTTACAAATTTCGTATTACTATCATTAATTTTGGAGGTATTTAAATGTCGTTAATTGGTAAAGAAGTATTTCCCTTTAAAGCACAAGCGTATAAAAATGGTGAATTTGTAGAAGTGACAGAACAAGATTTCAAAGGCCAATGGAGTGTGATCTGTTTCTACCCAGCAGACTTTACATTTGTTTGTCCAACTGAACTTGAAGATCTTCAAGGACAATATCCAGAACTACACAAACTTGGTGTTGAAGTATATTCCGTTTCAACGGATACTCATTTTGTTCATAAAGCTTGGCATGATTCATCCGAAGCAATTGGGAAAATTACGTATACAATGATTGGCGATCCTTCACACCAGATTTCTCGTGACTTTGATGTGTTAATCGAAGAAGAAGGTGTTGCTGATCGTGGCACTTTCATCATTGATCCAGATGGTGTAATTCAAGCTTTTGAAATTAATGCAGGTGGGATTGGACGTGACGCAAGCACTCTTATTAACAAAATTAAGGCAGCACAATATGTTCGCAACCATCCAGGTGAAGTTTGTCCAGCAAAATGGCAAGAAGGTAGCGAAACGCTCAAGCCAAGCCTTGACCTTGTAGGTAAAATTTAAGGAGTGATACTCAGTGGCACTTGATGCAGAAATCAAATCTCAATTAAATCAGTACCTACAACTGCTAGAAAACAATATCGTGCTAAAAGTAAGTGTTGGGTCTGATAAAGTTTCAGACGAGATGTTAGCCCTAATTAATGAGCTCGCTTCTATGTCATCTAAAATTACAGTGGAAAACGTAGCACTCGTGAGAACACCCAGCTTTAGTGTCAATCGGGTCGGAGAAGATACAGGTGTTACTTTTGCTGGTGTCCCTTTAGGTCATGAATTTACCTCTTTGGTGTTAGCTTTGCTTCAAGTAAGCGGACGCGCACCAAAAATAGATCAAAATGTAATCAATCAAATTAACAATATTGATGGTGAGTATCATTTTGAAACATACGTTAGCTTAACTTGCCACAATTGCCCTGATGTTGTCCAAGCGCTAAATATTATGAGTGTACTAAATCCAAACATTACACACTCCATGATCGACGGCGCCGCATTCAAGGAAGAGGTGGAACGCAAAGATATTTTAGCTGTACCCGCTGTTTATTTAAATGGTGAGCCCTTTGGAAATGGCCGCATGGTGATTGATGAAATCCTAGCTAAATTAGGAACGGGTCCAAAGGCAGAAGAACTTTCAAACAAAGAGCCCTACGATATCCTTGTTATTGGTGGCGGTCCTGCGGGAGCTAGTGCAGCGATTTATTCAGCGCGTAAAGGAATTCGTACAGGTATTGTCGCAGAACGGTTTGGTGGCCAAATTTTAGATACACTAACCATTGAAAACTTTATTAGTGTAAAAGAGACAGAAGGGCCAAAACTTGCGCAAGCTCTTGAGGAGCATGTGAAGGATTATAACATTGACGTAATGAACCTACAGCGAGCAAAACGGTTAGAAAAGAAAGACTTAGTGGAGATTGAATTAGAAAACGGCGCTCTTCTTAAGAGTAAAGCGGTTATCATTTCAACTGGTGCTCGTTGGCGCAAGGTGAATGTTCCTGGTGAGGAAAAATTTAAAAATAAAGGTGTCGCCTATTGTCCTCACTGTGATGGTCCTTTATTTGCAGGAAAGGATATTGCCGTTATCGGTGGCGGTAACTCTGGTATCGAGGCAGCAATTGACCTTTCCGGTATTGTCCATCATGTAACGGTACTTGAATTCGGCACAGAACTAAAAGCAGATGATATCTTACAAAATCGTTTACGCAGTCTTTCAAATGTAACTGTTCTCACAAATGCTCAAACAACAGAAATTACAGGTAAAGATAAAGTAAATGGGCTGACATATGTAGATCGTGAGTCCGGGAAAGAAAAACACATCGAATTAGCTGGTGTGTTTGTCCAAATCGGGTTAATCCCAAACACTGACTGGTTAGATGACACACTTGAACGCAACAAAATTGGTGAAATAACTGTTGATAAGCGTGGTGCTACTACAATTCCTGGTGTATTTGCTGCTGGTGATTGTACGGATAGCGCCTACAATCAAATTATTATCTCAATGGGATCTGGTGCTACTGCTGCATTAGGGGCGTTTGATTATCTAATTCGAAATTAGTTGTTTCTTACAAGCTCTCCTATAAATATTCCCGTAAATTAAGCAAAGAAGCATGATGTTTTTAGATGTGCTTTTGGCAAATTAAATTCTAAAAAAGCTCAAAATGATTTGAGAACATCATTTTGAGCTGAATTTTAGAACCGCACTTACTTATGATACGGTTCACCCTTAATAATTCTAAAACTTCGATAAATCTGCTCCACTAACACCAACTTCATTAACTGATGTGGCAATGTCATTTTACCAAAGCATAGCTTTTCATCGGCGCGCTTTAAGACATCATCATGTAAGCCAAGTGAGCCACCAATAACAAACGCGACTTTGCTTTTACCGTACGTCATTAGGCTATCTAAATCCGTAGCCATTTCTTCGCTCGATTTCATCTTACCATCTAGTGCTAGCGCAATCACATATGTGCCATCATTAATCTTCGCTAAAATACGTTCGCCTTCTTTGCGTTTTACGATATTCATGTCAATCTCACTTAGCGTTTCCGGTGCTTTTTCGTCTGGTACCTCCACTAAATCGATTTTTGCATAGCCACCTAAACGCTTAACATACTCATCGATGCCCATCTTTAAATACTTTTCTTTCAATTTCCCGACAGAAATGACCGTTATATTCACAACTTATCCACCTTTACACGTAATTTACAAACAAGTTATACACAGGAGTTATCCACTTATCCACAGGCAAAAACAACATATGGTGTAAAGTTATTTACTTGATACAATATATGTCGCTTTCTCTTCACAATAAGAGCAACCTGTTGATAACTTTTCGTCTTCTGTTAAAAAATCCATCATAGGATACTCTCCAGTTTCTGCAACGTGCATATCTAAAGCGTGGTCTATATGGGTTTCACAGCTATATTTTTTCATTTTATAATCCTTCTTTCTTTTCTGAAATTTCCACAAACTTATTCACAATTTCAAGATGTTATCCACAACCTATTGTAACAAACAAAAAACAAGTAGAAAAGAAAAGCCTTTTTCTTCTCTACCCGTTGTGTGTAAATTGTAAATATTATTCAGTTATCCACAACTACAATTGTGCATTTTCCACTAATTCTAATTGTGCTTCTACTAGCTGACCTTGGCGATATACTTTGATCTGCAATGTATCACCAATTTGTTTTTCGTTGTATAAGTGCTTGCGTAATTGAATTGCATTTTCAATTTTTTGGCCGTCCATCTCTACGATGACGTCATATTGCTGTAAGCCTGCACGCTCAGCAGCAGAACCACGCACCACTTGAGAAATTACAACACCGCTATTAACCTCTGCTGGTAATTGCAGCGTCTGTTGTTGATAATACGCCGGCACCTCTGTTAAATCAACTAATGAAATGCCCATCGTTGGACGTTTCACTTCACCACTTTGCTCTAATTGCTCAATGATTGGTATGGCTGAATTAATTGGGATGGCAAAGCCTAACCCCTCTACAGAAGATTGTGCAATTTTCATGGAGTTAATGCCAACTAAGTCGCCCGCTACATTAATTAACGCACCACCCGAGTTCCCCGAGTTAATAGCTGCATCCGTCTGTAATACATCGGTTGACCAGTCCTCTACACCATCATCATTTAAATCGACTGGCACTGAACGATCCTTACCTGAAATAATGCCGCGCGTTACTGAGCCGTAAAAGTCTAAACCAAGTGGATTCCCGATTGCCACAACAGTTTCCCCTTGTTTTAGCACATCTGAATCGCCAAACTGTGCAATGGTATCAATACTTTCACTTGCAATAGATAGTACCGCTAAGTCTGTCCAAATATCACTTCCGACTAATTGTGCTTCTGCTTTTGAACCATCATCTAATGTCACTTCAATTTGCTTCGCACCGTCGACTACGTGGTGATTCGTTACAATGTATGCACGCTCACCTTCTACTTTATACACAACACCCGAGCCACTACCAACCTCTTGTCTCGTTGCTGTATTTTGACTCCAGAAGTTTGGGGCAACGTCTTGGATATTCGTAATCCCTACAACGGCACTCGATACCTTTTCAACGGCCTCTGTCACATCATTCGTCACTTCTGTTGCGTTTTGTGTAATCGTAGACTTGGGTTCATTACTACTATTCGAAACTTGAGTAGCACCAGGTAATTGATTGGCAAGCGAAGGTAATAGTAACCACAAAAGCAATGCGCCGACGATGACACCACTCAAGCCTGAAACAAAATAGCCCCACTTGCTGCCACCTTTGTTATTTTTCTTATGTTGACGTAGTTGCTTTTCATCTTCCTCACGCTTTAAACGTGCCTCCAGCTCAGCAACACGATCTTGTTGTTTTTGTTCATCCTCTGGAAAATAGCCCATCACACTCATCCTCTCTTGTTGTTCCTTTTGTTAGTATTAGCATACACAGCAAACATTAAAATTAGATGAAAAATACTTAAAACATTACTAAAAAAGTAAAAGAACTTTGCCAAAATTATTTCAGCAAAGTTCTTTTACCCTTATTTAGATGGTTACAAGCTTTGTTGGAATATTTGCATCTGTATCATGCAAATTTAAATATTCCCCAGTAACGATCCCGCATGATTGTAGCGTTTGCGTAACACTCATACGTGCTAATTCCTTCATATTGTTATCTTTACTTAAGTGCGCTAAGTAAATTTGTGTTGGTTTTTCAGCTACAACATCCGCCATGGCAACTGCTGCATCTTCATTTGACACATGCCCCACATCAGATAGAATACGACGCTTAATACTCCATGGGTATTTCCCCATTTGAAGCATGTTAACATCATGGTTACTTTCAAATACATACGCATCTGCCGCAGAAATATAACCCTTCATGCGGTCACTTACGTAGCCCGTATCGGTAATAACAACAAGTTTACGCCCATCTTGCCCGAACGTATAAAACATTGGATCCGCTGCATCATGCGATACCGCAAATGACTGAATATCTAAAGCACCGAATGTTTTCATTGTTTCCATATCGAAATGGAAACGTAAATCAGTCGGGATGTTGCCAATAAGCCCGTCCATCGCATCCCAAGTTTTCGCATTCGCAAAAATCGGTACATTGTATTTACGTGCGACAACACCCAATCCCTTAATATGATCACTATGCTCATGCGTTACTAAAATACCGGATAAGCTTTTCATATCACGATCAATTTCAGCAAAAAGCTGTTCCATCTTCTTACCACTTAAACCGACATCTACTAAAAATGAATGCTCATCATTTTCTACGTAAACTGCGTTGCCCGTACTGCCACTAGCTAAAACGCTAAATCGCATCATTAAAACTCCCTACTACTCTAAATCCTCTTGCCCTTCTACGACTTCGGATAAATCATTTTGAATCTCTAAGATCTTACCTTCTACCGCATTTACAAAATGAACTTCCTCGGATTTATCCGACAAACGAACTCGTACTTCCCAAGTAGGCGCAAAAACCTGTGTTTGTGCTAATTGTACACTCGTCGAATAGCCTAGGTTCATTTTTAATATTTGAGAATCTGGTTTCAATAAATTTTTACCATATAAAACTTGTAACACTTGAATCGGTGTTAGTAAGTTTTGTTGTTTTTTTAATTTTTCATGCTTCTCCAGCATTGTTTGCTCATAGGCCACTATCCGCTCATCATCATTCCAATAAATTTTTACATAACCCCGTACATTATAGTAAAGGGTTACGTTATTAACCTTTTGGAAGAATATCGCCACTTTATTTTCCTCATCGACACTCCATAATTTATACGAATCCCCTTGATGTACGTGACTATGAAGAAACTCAGTAAATTTATCACGTCCAGCGTTTTCCTGCAATTTCACAGGCTTGTCCATTTTGATAAGTAATTTGTTACCATTTTCAATTTCTGTTTTTTGATTCGCAAAAAATGGGACTTCTGAAGGTGCGAAGTTTTTAATTTGTCCTGAATAATAGGCCGCACTTTCATTGTTACTTGGTAAGGCAATATACGTAATATTATCTTCCTTTAATTGCGATTCAATTTTTGTCGTTCCACCTAATACTTCAATTTTTTGGCCCTCATTATAGCTCTCTAAATACTGTGTATATAAGAAGATATTTAAAATTAAGAACACCCAAATAAAAATCGTCTTCGTTCTATTCCAATCCATTCATCACACCTCCTAATTGGTCAGGTGTGATGCGCGTCAAATCATTATTTGAAATAACAAACCAGCTCGGGTCAAAAATATAAGCATCAGGATTTTGAATTAAATGATAGCCCATCACGATTTCATCCACTTCTTCAAAATTGTAGTCTTCTGAATTCCGAACATAGTCAACAACCATTTCGCCTGAAGGCAAATTCTTCACCAAACGCTCATTTGGAACGTCACTTTCAATAGAATAATATGGACGGCGGTAACGGAATAAACGGTTTTCGCCCCACGTCGTAATAATACTCGTTGTGATGTTACTATAAACTGGATAGCCATGTAAAAACAGCTGATATTCAATAATATGCTTACCGACATTCATCGACGATAAGCGGAAATCAGATGTGAAGCCTCCATGCTCATTTACATACTCAAAGCTATCGAATATGAGGTTTGTTGAAGGAATCGGTGCAATGCTTTCCGCAAGATAGTTTACGTAGTTCAAAATTTTATTTTGTGTATCAACTTGCATCCACGACATATCATCACTATATTTTTCAGACTGTGGACTTTCTATGTTGCGCTGCACAATACTAGGATTCGTAAAAACAATATTTTTAAAGCTATCTAACGATAATTCCTCATCTAAATACGTATACTGAGTCGCCTCAATCGGATCTTGTACAACATATAAGGATCGTAATGAATCACGCTCGATTTCTGTATATGACGTATATTGTTTAGCTGGCTCTATAATTTTTGCTAAAAATCGTTGGTTGCTTTGTAAATCAATATAGCCTCTAAATAACAACCGTTTTTCTGTATTTAAAAATAATAACTGTAGCTGATCTTGTTCTTCAAGAGTTGACCAATCAATAATCAAACGTGTAAAACTTGCATCTGGTAGTAAATCCTTATTGTAAAAAGTCAACACATTCGAAAAGGTTTGCAGTGGGATTTCTTCATTGAAAAATAAAGTTGCACGATTATTTGTGCGTACAATTTCATTCATTCTCACATCTGAAATATTACTGTCAATTTCAAGATCAGAAACCTGCCAAGTAATTAAATGACGATATAACTCATTCAAGACACTATTTGATACCGTCCCTGTAAACAGATCATTTTGCCGATATAATACGCGGTAGGGCCTCAAGACATCCTGCATTTGCTTTGGCTCACTAATTAGTACTTCTTCTACCTGTGTTTCCTCAATCAGCTCATACTCCGGCTTATAATTCCAAATGAGGAGCGTTAACGTAATACTTAAGAAAACAAGGAACGCTAATAAAAATGATTTTATTTGCTCAACATACTTCATTCCCAATCCCCCGCCTCATCTAGTTCATACGGTAGTGTGAAGAAGATTGTTGTGCCTTGCCCTTCCTCACTTTCAGCCCAAATTTTTCCGCCATGCGCTTCAATCATTTCCCGCGCAATCGCAAGTCCTAGCCCTGTACCACCCATCGAACGGGCACGCGCACGGTCCACACGATAGAAACGGTCAAAAATGCGACTCACATTTTCTTTTGGTATCCCCAACCCGTCATCTGAAATCATGACACGTAACATATTGTCATGCACCGTAAAGCCAAATCGAATATTGCCACCATCCGGAGAATACTTCAAAGCATTTGAAATAATATTATCGATAACTTGCGTTAATTTGTCTGTATCAATATCTACGTAATAGCTTTTCTCTGGTAAGAGACGCGCAAATTCAACATGCTGGGATTTCGACATTTCAAAACGGTCAATAATGCCCGTAAAGAATTTATTAAACTCAACAAATTCAAAGTTTAATTCATATTCTTGACTATCCATTTTTGAAAGCTGCAGTAAATCATTTACCAAACGAATCATACGTTCGGTTTCCGTTTGTGTCACATTTAAAAACGTCGGTGCAATGTTTTCATCACGCCAAGCACCATCCGCTAGCGCCTCTAAATAGCTGCGCATCGTTGTCAGTGGCGTTCGTAATTCGTGTGAGACGTTCGCTACGAATTCACGACGCTCCATGTCGATTTTTTCCTGCTCAGTAATATCGTGTAGGACAGTAATTAAACCATTTACAAAGCCTGTTTCTTTTTGAATAACCGAAAAGTTCGCACGTAAAATATATGGTGCATCATTCACACTAAAATCAAGGTTTACTGGCTCTTTCATATGAATTAAGTCTTCAAAGCTATATTCCTGATCCAACCTTAATACCGATGCAATCGGACGGTTTAACGTTGATTCACGTGAATCATGGAGCAAATCAAGTGCCGGTTCATTAATTAAAATAATCTTCCCTTTACGGTCTGTTGCTATTACCCCGTCGGTCATATTACTAAGTACACTTGCTAGCTTGCGACGTTCTGCTTCAGTTGTTGACTGCGCTTCTTGCAGGCGGTTTGTTAAATGGTTAAAAGCAATCGCTAATTGACCAATTTCATCGGTACCATATACACGAACTTTACGTGAATAGTTCCCTTTAGACATGGCCTGTGCCTGTTTCCGCATATCCGAAATTGGTCGCGTAATGGTACGTGCTACTAAAATCCCTAAAATAATCGTAATCACCAGTGACATCACAATCCCAGCTGCAAAAATACGATTTATTTCACTAAGTTGTTCATATACCTTTTCGATGTTTGACTCTACATAAATAGCACCTTTCACTTCACTATTTGGACCAACCGTTTCGGTAATAGGAGAGGCAAGTACCCACACCCGATCACCAGTATCACGCTCAACTGAAATCGTATCAAGCAATGTTTCAGCAGAAATCGCATTACGAATAATTTCTTCATTTGCACGTTGCCCAATTAGCGCCTGATTGTCTGCTTCAGATGTAGCTAATATTCGATTCCGATTATTAACGACATTAATTTTATTTATATCCTCTGTTGAAAACTCATGTAAAATTGCACCCAAACTTACTTCAAGCGAGGATGTCTCATCACGGTCTACCTTTAGCATCTCTTCACGAATGCTATAGTGCACTAATTCAATACGCTGCCTGATCGAGTCTTGGAAATTGGTTTTTAAATTCGTCTCCAGCTGCTTCATGAAATAAATACCAATTATTTGCAGGGCGATAATAATTAACAGCATATAAATCAAAACAAGCTTTACATGAATCGATTTGAAAAAACTAACTTTTTGCATGTAGTCTACTCCTGTTCAGGATTACGTAAGTAGTAGCCGACCCCTCGTCTTGTCACAATCCACATTGGATGACTTGGATTGTCCTCGATTTTTTCACGTAAACGACGAATCGTTACATCTACTGTTCGTACATCCCCAAAATAATCATAGCCCCATACCGTTTGTAATAAGTGCTCACGTGTCATCACTTGTCCGATATGCTTTGCTAAATAATGTAATAATTCAAACTCACGGTGTGTTAATTCAATCGTCTCTTCACGCTTTAATACTAAATAAGCATCCGGCTGAATTGTCAGTGAACCAACGACGATATCATTCGTTTCCACTATCTCTTCTACTTGTGCTGGTACATTTAAACGTCGCATATTTGCCTTTACACGTGCGATTAATTCGCGTGTACTAAATGGCTTTGTGACATAATCATCTGCGCCCATTTCAAGTCCTAATACTTTATCAATTTCCGAACCTTTCGCTGTTAGCATAATAATCGGAAAATCATATTTTTTTCGAATTTCACGACATACTTCCATGCCATCACGCTTTGGTAACATAATATCTAATAGCATTAAATCTGGTTGTTCTTCTTCCACTTTTTGTAATGCCTCATCGCCATCATAGGCGCAAATAACGCGGTAACCTTCTTTAATTAAGTTAAATTGCAAAATGTCTGCAATCGGCTTTTCATCATCAACAACTAAAATCGTTTTATCCATCTTACATTCCTCTTTTCTTTAGAATATCTCTATATTGAAAGGGTTTCATTTAATATCACTATTCTTACTCTATCATGGTTTCACTTTTGGCGCATTATACAGATAGTTTAGCGGATTATTTTCCGGGAAATAAAGTATTATTGCACAATATTTTTTGAATTTTTTCACATATTTATATAATTATTATACATAATTTTACACCATTAAATAAAAAACAGTCTCACAAATACTGTGGACTGTTTTTTTGATAAATAATACCCGTAAAAAGCGAGGTATCCTTTTTTTCTACTGTGGATTTTCTAGAAAACTCAAACTTGCCAATCCACTAACATTAATTTAAATAGTCTAACGGATTTACTTCGGATCCGTTTTTATGAATTTCAAAGTGTAAATGTGTTCCCGTTGAACGACCCGTTGAACCCATTACACCAATTGCAGCACCTTGTCCAATGACTTGACCAACTGAGACATCAATTTTTGATAAATGTGCATATAGTGATTCATAACCGTTATTATGATTAATCACGATATAGTTTCCGTAAGTCGAATGACGGCCTGCTGTTTTTACAACACCATTATCTGATGCTTTAATTGTGTAACCTGATGGACGAGCGATATCAATACCGTAATGGTAACGACCCCATCGATGCCCCATCTGACTTGAAATATACCCACCCTCTGCTGGCCAAGCAAATGTACCTGTACCCACTGAAGGAATTACTTTTGTCCCAACAATGACAATGCGGTTTTCTGGCTCGACAAGAATGTTTTCAGCTGTTTGTACACGCTCTGTACGCACGCCATTTTCTTCCGTGATTACATACGTTACTTCTTTTTTACCGACAGCGCCTTCTTGCTTGACAACTTTTTCACCTTTTAACATTGTTGGATCTTCTTCAACAATCTTCTCAAAGTCGATTGTTTCTACTATTTTCTTTTCATGCACAGCCTTTACAGATAAAAACGGCTTTTCTACTGTCACGTTTAACTGTTGACCAATTTGCAAGACAGAAGTAGCTGTTAATCCTGGATTTAACTCAAGTAACTGAGCTGTTGTTAAGCTGTGTGATCTTGCAATCGAACCTAATACATCTCCAGCTTTTACGGAGTACGTTTCTTTTTGTGCAGCACCTGTTTGTAACGTTTGTACAGCTTGCTCTACTGATACAATTTCAGCAGGATCTACTAGTAGTTCTTCTGTCACAATGTCTTCTGATAATTCAATATCAATAATACGTGTTTCATTCTTTTGTAAAGCGGGTAAAGAAGAGTCGGTATTGTTTTTTACTTTTTGTAATTGATTTTGTGTAACAAATTGAAGCTTTAATCCGTCAGTTACTGCTTCAATCTCTTCTTTGGCCTTTAATGTAGCAACTGCTGTGTCCCCTACCTGTAATGAGTAGGCTTTTGCTTGTACAGTAATTGCTTGTTGAAGGTCTTTTGTTGCTTGCGCTTCATTTGTATCAACAGTAAATACTTGTTCTGGCACGACCGTAATATCTGATCCTGCAACAAGCTCCATCTGCTCATACTGCTTACTCGCTTCTATCTCTTTTTGTTTTACAATTTTTGCAACTGTTGCCTCATCAGCAACAGATCCCACATAGGTATTTGCTACATAAACATGGTAAATCTTCGCAAACTCTTCTTTATTTGTTTCGTTTGCAAACCCTAAATTAAATGTCACTGTTGAAACAAGTAGCGCTAATACTGCAGCTATTTTAAGTTTACCGTTGTGACGATTAATTAGACTTGGCTTTTTACCTGTCAAATCTAACTGGCTTTCATTTGATTCCATGATAGAGCCCCTTCCAAAAACTTCATTCTATATTATAAAAAAGTATTATTTATATTACTTTAACTTTAAAAACACACTTTGCTACTGTATCATAATTCTCATTTCAATAGAACCTTTTCAAACTTTTTGTAATGAAATTGTATTATTTTCTAAAAATTTGTTACATTCTCATTACTAGTTTTGATAACTCTATATCTTTATATTCAGTTGCGTGTTTATTTATTCTCTCATCACCCATAATCCATATAAAAAAGGCAACGGGTGCATGATACAATCCGTTGCCTTTACTCTATTTAAACGCTATTTTATTCCCAAATGGCATTTACAATGTTCGTTTGTTCACGTGCTGGGCCAACTGAAAAAGTCATTAGTTGAATACCCGTTAGCTCTACGACACGATTTACATAGTTTTGTGCATTTAGTGGTAAGTCTTTAAAGTCACGAACGCCTGTCACGTCTTCAGACCAGCCAGGTAGCTCTTCATAGATCGGTTTGCACTGTTCAATAATTTCTAGGTTTGCAGGATACTCGGTAATGATCTCACCATTGTAGTCGTATGCTGTACAAATTTTCACCGTATCCAGACCCGCTAATACATCAATTGAGTTTAGCGCTAAATCGGTAATACCCGATACACGGCGCGAATGACGTACAACAACTGAATCGAACCAACCGACACGGCGTGGACGTCCTGTCGTTGTTCCATATTCACGGCCAACCTCACGAATTTGATGACCAACTTCATCATGTAATTCTGTTGGGAATGGACCATCCCCAACACGAGATGTATACGCCTTACATACACCAACTACACGAGAGACAGCATTTGGTCCAACACCTGAGCCAATTGCGATTCCACCTGCTACAGGGTTTGATGATGTCACAAAAGGATATGTACCTTGATCAACGTCTAGCATAATGCCCTGTGCGCCTTCAAATAGCACTTTACCCCCTTCATCAATCACGTCATTTAACACTTTTGATGTATCGGTTACATACTGAGCAATTTCTTGACCATATGCATAATATTCTTCAAATATATCATCAAAGTTTAAGCCCTCTACTTCATAAAACTTCGTAAATAAGCGATTCTTTAATTCTAAGTTTGCACGTAATTTTTTTTCAAAAGTCGGTTTATCTAGTAAATCCGCCACGCGAATGCCGATACGACCTACTTTATCTTGATAGCATGGACCAATTCCTTTAGCAGTTGTACCAATCTTTTGGTCTCCACGGCTTTCTTCATCTACAATATCTTGATGAATATGATACGGTAGAATAACATGTGCACGATTTGAAATTCGTAAGTTTGACGTATCAATGCCACGTGCCTTCAAGCCCTTTAATTCCGTTATAATCGACTTTGGGTTAATGACAACGCCATTACCAATAACTGATAATTTGTCCGAATAAAAAATCCCTGAAGGAATTAAATGCAGCTTATACGTTTCTTCACCAATTTTGATTGTATGACCTGCATTATCGCCACCTGCAAAACGTGCAATGGCATCTGCTTTTTTTGAAAGGAAGTCTGTAATTTTACCTTTACCTTCGTCTCCCCACTGTGTACCTACTACAACTACTGCTGTCATAAATGCGCACCTCCGACGAATGAGCCCCCTAAACTTTTAGGCGTCCAATTCTTATTCATAAAATTATTCTTACTCAAGTTATTTTATAGTGAAGCATGAACATTTTAACAATTCCGAAATGTAAAAGTCAACAAAAAACACGAACGTCCTTGAATTGTTATCAAAGAACGTTCGTGTTTAAAGGCTATTCCTCACGCGGTGGTGGGGTAAATTCTAAGTTTAAGAATTTATTATATTCTTTTCGGAATGCTAAGCTTACTGTACCGGTTGGACCGTTACGTTGCTTTGCAATAATAATTTCGATAATGTCCTTACTTTCGGATTCTTTATCGTAGTAATCGTCACGGTAAAGGAACGCAACGATATCGGCATCTTGCTCGATCGAACCTGATTCACGTAAATCACTCATCATCGGACGCTTATCTTGACGTTGCTCTACACCACGTGATAGCTGAGATAGGGCAATTACCGGGACTTGAAGTTCACGGGCTAATCCTTTTAACGAACGGGAAATTTCCGATACTTCTTGCTGACGGTTTTCCCCGGGCTTCCCACTACCTAAAATGAGCTGTAAATAATCGATTAAAATCATCCCAAGACCATTTTCTTTTGCTAAACGTCGGCATTTGGCACGGATATCGGCCATACGAACACCCGGTGAGTCATCAATATAAATACCCGAGTTCGATAAACTTCCCATTGCCATGGTCAGCTTGCTCCAGTCATCATTCTGCAAATCCCCGGTACGTAAGCGTTGAGCATCGATATTGCCCTCTGCACATAACATACGCATGACAAGTTGGTCGGCACCCATCTCTAAAGAGAAAATCGCGACATTTTCACGCGCCTTTACAGCAACGCTTTGCGCAACATTCAGTGCAAATGCTGTTTTACCAACAGATGGACGCGCTGCTACGATAATTAAATCATTGCGCTGGAATCCGGCCGTCATCTTATCGAGGTCACGGAAACCAGTTGGAATACCTGTCACATCTCCGGCACGTGATTGTAGCTGCTCAATATTATCAAATGTGTGAACCAATACATCTTTTACATGCTTGAAATCCCCCGCATTTTTACGGTTAGATACTTCAAGCATTTTCTTTTCAGCTTCAGCTAAAAGAATTTCTACTTCATCTTCACGCGTATAACCATCATCCGCAATTTTCGAAGCCACTCGGATTAAGCGGCGTAAAATCGCTTTCTCCTCTACGATTTTCGCGTAATGACCAATATTGGCAGCAGTCGGAACCGCGTTCGCCAACTCCGTCATATACGTTAAACCGCCAACATCCTCTAGCTCTTTTTTCGCAGATAATTCTTCCGTGACAGTGACAACATCAATTGCTTTTCCTTGGTCGCTTAAATTCAGCATCGTTTGGAAAATCTTTTGATGCGCAATGTGGTAAAAATCATCGGCGATTACGATTTCAGATGCTGTAATAAGTGCTGGCGGCTCAAGGAAAATTGCGCCAATTACCGAGGCTTCTGCTTCGGTATTATGTGGCGGCACGCGGTCCATCATGGAATCGCTCATTGTTGTCGCTCCTTATTCTGCAATTACATGTACTTTTAACGTTGCCTTTACATCTTGGTGTAACTTAACCGGAACGTTTGTAAAACCTAATGAACGGATACCATCGCTGCAATCCATTTTACGTTTATCTACTTTAAAGCCATGTTTCTTTTGTAATGCATCTGCAATTTGTTTTGTAGAAACGGAACCGAATAAACGGCCACCTTCGCCTGATTTTGCTTTAATTTCTACTGTAAGTTTTTCTAATTCGTCTTTTAAATCTTTTGCTGCTTGTAATTCAGCTGCTGCATTTTTTTCAGCTAGGCGCTTTTGGCCTTGTAACTCGCTCATTGCTTGCGCATTTGCTTCTTTTGCATGGCCATTTTTAATTAAAAAGTTGCGTGCATAACCTTCTGAAACCTCTTTAATTTCGCCTTTTTTACCTACATTTTTAACGTCTTTTAAAAATACTACTTTCATGATTGTTGACTCCCCTCGACTGTTTCTGTAATTGCTGCTACTAAACGTGTTTTTGCTTCATCAATTGAACTCGCTACAAGTTGTGTTGCGGCATTGGTTAAATGCCCACCCCCACCGAGCTGCTCCATGATGAGTTGCACGTTCACTTCACCTAATGAACGGGCGCTAATCCCAATGAGCCCGTCGCTACGATGCGCAATAACAAACGCTGCACCAATATCTTTCATTGTCAGTAAAATATCGGCTGTTTGTGCAATGAGCACCGAATCATACACGACTGAATTTTCCCCATTTGCAACGGCGATTCCTTTGTAAGGGAACTCTACCGTTTGGACAATTTTCGAACGTGTGACATACGTGTCTATATCTTCTTTCAGTAAACGCTGGATCAGTACTGTATCGGCACCAAATGTACGTAAATACGATGCTGCTTCAAACGTACGGGCACCCGTTCGGAGTGTGAAGCTTTTCGTATCCACAATAATACCAGATAATAGCGCTGTTGCCTCTAGTGGTACTAACTTTTCGTTTTGTGGCTGATATTCGAGCAATTCTGTGACAAGCTCGGCTGTAGAAGATGCGTACGGCTCCATATAAACAAGCGTCGGATTCGTTATAAATTCTTCACCACGGCGATGATGATCAATTACAACGACCTTATCAGTTTTACTAAGTAAACGATTATCAACGACTAAGCTTGGTTTATGTGTATCGACAATGACAACAAGTGATTTTGCTGTCATTTTTGACAACGCTTCTTCTGGTGAAATAAAACGATCATAGAAGTCTGTTTTCTCTTCTAGCTCTGCCATTAAACGGTCCACACTACCATGTACTTCTTCTGAGTTCACAATAATATAACCATCAATACCGTTCATCGCCACCATTTTACGTACCCCTACACATGCGCCTATCGAATCCATATCTGGGTTTTTATGTCCCATGACAAACACGCGATCACTATCTTGAATTAAATCACTTAAGGCATGTGAAATGACACGGGCACGTACCCTTGTGCGTTTTTCCACAGGGTTGGTTTTTCCGCCGTAAAAGCGAATTTTACCGTTCGACTGCTTAATCGCCACCTGGTCACCGCCACGTCCTAATACTAAATCAAGCCCGGATTGTGCGAGTTGGCCAAGCTCTACTAATGACTGTGAACCTGCACCAATCCCAATACTTAACGTTAATGATAGATTTTTTTGTATCGTACGTTCACGCACCACGTCTAAAATAGAAAAGCGCTTTTGCTCTAAATCCGATAAAATCGACTCATTGAAAACTGCAATAAAGCGATCGGACGCAAAGCGTTTTACGAAAATATCATACTGTGCCGCCCATTCATTAATAATCGACGTGACCATCGTATTCGTTAAACTACGCGCCTGATCATCCATACCCGAGGTTAATTCATCGTAGTTATCGATAAATAAAATCGCTAATACAGTACGGTCTGCTAAGTACTGCTTCTCAACTTGAATTTGCTTTGTGACATCAAAGAAATATAAAATCTTTTCGTCTTTTTTATAGAACACATTATATTTACGATCAAATAATGCAATTGAAAGCTCTTCTTTTTTACCTTGTGCAACAAGAGTATGCAGGTTTTCCGAAATCCCAAAGAGCTCTTGCCCTACTAATGAACCTTGTTGAAGCACACGCTGCATAAAAGGATTGGCCCATTCAATCGAAAAATCATCATTTAATATAAGTATTCCAAATGGCATCTCTAAAAATGCCTCTTCGCCAACATCCTTCATGCGAAACGACAAGGCTTCAATATGCTTTTCTGTTTCTAAATACGTTAACAATTCTAAGCGCAACGCATAATACATTGTTAGTGCATAAATGATTACAAAGGCAATTCCAATCCATATATTCCACATCATAATAAGGACAGCTGCTGCTAAGCCTAGTAAACACAATACTAGCAATGGATATCGAATTGGTCGTTTACGAAAAATCCCCACTTCAATCAGCTCCTCATTTTTGACTCTTTTGTTGAATATAATCTCGTGCATTAAAGCCTAAATCAATAATTCCTATTAAAACGACAAACGAATAAAAGGGAATCGCAACAAGTGTACTAATGACCTTTAAAAACTTTGGCTGCTTATAGCAGTCAAGCATATAGTGAATAAAAGAAATCCCTTGTACGGTTAACAGTACCCATAAAACCATCGAAACATTTAGCATAATAACTGCCAATGCTGAATCTGGTTCTGGACGCACGAACAAGTTAATTGATAACACAATTAAATAATACCAAAGTACAGAACGTGGTAAGCGTAGCTCACTAAACTTCGCAAATTTCGGTACATCTACTTTCAAACGCTTTAAAATCGGTAAATTTACCGCCATGAATAGTAGTGTGAATAGTAACATCGCCAGTGTAATAGAAGCTGGAATCGTCATTTCTAACGTATTCAACATACTTGTTAAATTCTCCATCACTTCTTTTGGTGTTGCTTGCCCAGTGATTTTCTCTGACATCTTAATTGATTCCATATACGAAGTTTTCATTAAATCAAGTGACTCTCGAATAAAGTCTACTTCAAATAAACGAACTGCAATCACGTACTGAATCGCAAATGTAATGAGTAAAACAACGCTTGTTGATATAAACATAAAGACTTTGCTTTTTTTATTAAAAATAGCGTCACCAATCGTCATACCTGCTGCGGCAAAGATTAATGAAGCTGGTAGAATGAGCAATCCACCAATAAAAAAAGTAACCGCTACGGCCGCAACAAAAACTAACGCCGATGATTTTCGATCGTAATGCGCACTATACCAAATAATCGGTAGTGGTGCGATCAATGCTGCCACGATATTCGCCATAGGCACATAAAAAACGATGGCCATTAACACTGTAAATAGTGCAATCATCATCGCGCCATGTGCTAACTTCCTTGATTGATTATTTTGCATGGAGAACCTTCCTTATCTAAGTGTTCGAAAGACTTTTAAATTGAGCATTGTGCTTACGTCTTCCTTATGATGGGTCCTATAAAATGTGTATCGGCCCTTCAACTTTTCTCACCTTTCTATTGTACCATTTTTATATAACCAAACAAACTAACGCTACGCAATACATGAAATTGAAAAACAAAAAAGCCATTGAAATCTAAAATTAGATTTCAACAGCTTATTAATGGTTAGCAAGTAACCAAATGAGACTTATTTGTCTTCAGCAACGAATGGTAATAAAGCCATAATACGAGAAACTTTGATTGCAGATGTAAGTTTACGTTGGTATTTAGCTGAAGTACCTGTTACGCGACGTGGTAAAATTTTACCGCGCTCAGAGATGAATTTCTTTAAAAGATCTACATCTTTGTAGTCGATGTGCGTAATGTTGTTAGAAGTGAAGTAGCAAACTTTACGGCGTTTGCGGCCTCCGCGACGTGGTGCCATTATCGGTGTCCTCCTTTAATTTTTATTTTGTAGATAATTGAAGCTCTTAGAACGGTAAATCGTCTTCAGAAACTTCAATAGGTCCTTTGCTATTCGCAAATGGATCTTCATCTACACGTGTATAATTTTGCTGATTTTGAGGTGGTTGTTGATAAGAACCATAAGATTCCTGTGGTTGCCCACCACCATAGTTTTGGTTTGACTGATTCGATGTTGGTTGCCCACCATAGTTTCCGCCACCGCCGTATGATGCAGCTGGTGCTTGTCCACCTTGAGATGCATTTGCTCCTCCGCGCGGTTCTAAGAACTGCACAGCGTCTGCAATTACGTCCGTTGTATAGACACGCTTACCATCTTGTCCTTCATAGCTGCCTGTTTGAATTCGGCCTTCTACACCAATCAAACTCCCTTTTTTCATGAAGTTTGCTAAGTTTTCAGCTTGCTTTCTCCAAGCAATACAACCAATGAAATCTGCTTCGCGTTCACCCGATTGGCTCGAAAAAGTACGGTTTACAGCAATTGTAAAACGCGCCATTGGAACTCCACTCGGTGTGTAACGAAGCTCTGGATCTTTTGTTAGTCTTCCAACTAATACAACACGGTTAATCATCAATATACCCTCCCTTTTTTCAGCAGTTTTGTTTAAAAATTATTTGTCTTCTTCGCGTACTGCGATGTGACGGATGATATCTTCGCTGATGTTAGCTAAACGAGTGAACTCGTTGATCGCTTCAGTTCCAGCGTTGATTTTCACGATTTGGTAGAAACCTTCGCGGAAGTCGTTGATTTCGTAAGCTAAACGGCGTTTACCCCACTCTTTTGCTTCAGTGATCTCTGCACCATTTGAAGTTAAGATTTCGTTGAAACGCTCTACTAAAGCTTTCTTCGCTTCTTCTTCAATGTTTGGGCGGATGATGTACATTAATTCGTACTTTCTCATTTGTGTTTGCACCTCCTTATGGACTTGGGCTCTCCTGTTAACAGGGAGCAAGGAGTAAGTAACTTCTGTTACTCACATCAATGAATTGTATCACAATTTACTTTTATACGCAACCGCATAGATCACTTAATCTTTATTCATTTTTTGTTATAATCATTAGTAACGGAGGTGTTTTATGGATGACAAACAACCAATCATCATTGAATTAAATATGCAAAAAATAATGCGTGATAATATTATTTTAACCATTGTACTAGTTATTTTAATGATTGCCTTAAATGCACTGATTCATCAACGTTTTACATTCGACTTTTCGCTGGTTGATTATATTTACTTGTTTACAGCCTATATATTGCTGATTATTTTACATGAAGCTTTTCACTTAATCGGCTTTATGATTTTTGGTGGTGTACCGTATAAGGACCTTGATTATGGGGTTAACTTGAAACTTGGCATTGCTTATGCGACAACTAAACAGCCACTTACAAACGCAGCAATGAAAAAAGCATTATTATTGCCATTTTGGATGACTGGTGTTGCACCTACTGTAATTGGTTTAGCACTCGATAACTTTTTAATTGTATTTGTCGGTGCACTCTTAATGGCCGGTGCGATTGGTGATTTTCATATGTATAAAGAATTGCGTAAATATCCAAACGATGCTGTCGTGAAAGACGATCCAAAAGAACCTAAACTATATGTTTATGAAAAGTAAAAGACGATTTGCCAAGCTAAATTGGTGGCAAATCGTCTTTATTTTCCTACACGTTAAATAAGAATTCCAGTACGTCGCCGTCTTGTACAACGTATTCTTTACCTTCAGCACGCACACGGCCTGCTTCTTTAGCAGCTGGCTTTGAGCCGAATTCTACTAAGTCTGTGAACGCAACTGTTTCTGCACGGATGAAGCCGCGCTCGAAATCAGTATGGATAATTCCTGCACATTGAGGTGCTTTCATCCCTTTACGGAATGTCCATGCACGAACCTCTTGTACACCAGCAGTGAAGTAAGTTGCTAAACCTAATAAGCTATAAGAAGCTTTAATTAATTGATCTAAGCCTGATTCAGCAATTCCTAATTCAGCTAAAAATTCTTTTTTCTCATCGTCTTCTAACTCAGAGATTTCCTCTTCAATCTTCGCACAAATTGTAATGACTTGTGCGCCTTCAGCTGCAGCATATTCTTGTACCATTTTTACGTACTTGTTATCCGCTGGGTCTGCCACTTCATCTTCAGAAACGTTTGCTACATAAAGCATTGGTTTGACTGTTAATAAGTGTAGACCTTTAATGATTTTTTTCTCATCATCTGAAAGGTCTGCTGCACGCGCAGGTTTTTCAGCTTCTAATACTTCTTTAATTTTTTGAAGAATAGGTTCTTCTAGCATGGCTTCTTTATCTTTTTGCTTCGCCATTTTTACTACACGTGCAATACGCTTATCCACTGATTCCATATCTGCTAAAATTAACTCAAGGTTAATGACTTCGATGTCGTCAATTGGGTTTACTGTACCTGAAACGTGCGTGATGTTATCGTCTTCGAAACAACGAACCACTTGGCAAATTGCATCTACTTCACGGATATGTGCTAAGAATTTGTTCCCTAGACCTTCACCTGTAGAAGCACCTTTTACAATCCCTGCGATATCCGTGAATTCGAATGTTGTTGGAACAGTTTTCTTTGGTGTTACAAGTTCTGTTAATTTATCTAAGCGTTTATCAGGAACCGTTACACTACCTACGTTTGGCTCGATTGTTGCGAATGGATAGTTGGCAGCAAGTGCCCCTGCCTTTGTAATTGCGTTGAATAATGTTGACTTACCTACGTTTGGTAAACCTACGATACCAGCTGTTAATGCCATGTTGACACAACCTTTCTATGTTCAGTACATTTTTTCTAAAAAAACCGTTTTGGCGGATTGTTTTTATCCACTAATTTTATAGCCTTGTCTATTATATTGATTCCCACATTAAAAGTCTATTTTGCTCTTAAAGCTCGTTCGACTTATTTAACACCTTTTTCATTTTCTTCTCAAATTCTCGGCGTGCAATCATTACACTATGACCGCAGCCTTCGCATTTAATACGAATATCTGCGCCAAGGCGAATAATTTTCCAGGCATTCGTTCCACAGGGATGCTGCTTTTTCATTTCAACAACATCCTGTAGCTCATATTGTTTTGCTTCCATCGATTATTCTCCCCCTCGTTCATAGAACATCATTTTCGGCGCTGCTAATGGAATGCCATTACGCGTTAAAATATCGATGACGTCTTTACGAATAATGCGTGAAATCGCATGCTGCTGTAATGGTAACGTTTCTACTGTAATACGAATTGTCGCTTCTGTACCTGTCGTATTCGTAACACCTAAAAATAATGGTGCGTTAATGAGCTCTTCATATTGTGAAGGTAATGTATCTAAATAATCTTGAATAATTTTTTGCACTTTTTCAATGTTGGCATCAAGCGATACTTGCATATCAATCAGCGCTTTTGAGTTATTAATCGAGTAGTTAATAACCTCACTAATGCTCCCATTTGGCATAATAAATTGCTCACCCGTACCACCTTTAATTTTCGTTGTACGTAGACCAATTTCCATTACCGTACCTTCTGCAGCACCAATTCTTACATAGTCACCGACACTAAATTGGTCTTCTAAAATAATAAAGAATCCCGTAATGACATCTCTTACTAAGTTTTGCGCACCAAAGGCGATGGCAACAGAAGCAATCCCGGCCCCTGCAATTAGCCCGGCAATTTGAATATTAAGTGCTGATAATACACCCATAATAGCCGAGAAATATACTAAATAACTCAGTACACTTTGAAGTAGCTTAACAATCGTCACTTGTCGACGCTCATTATTACGCACACGAATCATAAAGACACGTGCAATGATTTTTTTACCCGCCCACACAACTAACGAAGAAATAAGCCAAATCGCTAAAATCTTAATGCTTACCTCAAAAATCATGTCCCAAAACTCCTGGCTTGTCGCATAATCCCATAATTTTGTTGTATAGCGCGCTAGGCCCTTTAAATCCGTTTCTGCTAAATCAATCGTTAAATCCTCTTCCAAAATTTTCACCTCTTGTATAACTGTCTTGCATATTGAATATACTGCCTAAATATATCGTATTTTTTCATATTTCTCGAGTAATCTATTTTAAGGAGTGTATACATGACACAAGCATTTGAAAAAAATTATAGCATTCATTATGAGCAAACGAGTGCGGTTTGGGAACTTAGTGAATTTTTATTGCAGCGGATTCCATTTGATCATGAAAAATTAGTGTTTTGCTGCATTGGTACCGACCGTTCTACCGGCGATGCACTCGGACCGATTGTCGGCAGTCAGTTACAACAAATTTTTTCATTTCCTTTTGAAATCGTTGGTACTCTGCAAACCCCACTCCATGCACTAAATATTGTGGAGCGTCATGAAAAACTGTATGAACAAGAAGAGCCGTTTATCGTTGCCATCGATGCGTGCTTAGGTGAAGCATCAGCAATTGGCTCTATTTTAGTCCAAGATGGCCCACTCTATCCCGGAAAAGCCGTAAACAAAGCGCTACCTCCAATCGGTCATCTATCGATTAAAGGCATCGTCAATGTCGGGGGCTTTATGGAAGCGAAGGTACTCGCAAATACACGACTACATGTTACCTATTCTATGAGTGACAAAATTGCCCGCGCGCTACAGCTTGCCTGGCAACGCCACTTACTGAAACAGAAAAATAATCGCAACTATGACCGCAACAATTATAATCGCTGGCAGCAAATTGGCTATACGGATTTTCGTTAGTCCAGCAATATTTAAGCCGATTGCTAATATCATAACACCGCCTGTAGCTGTCATTTCTTTAATAAACAAATCCAGTGCCTCCGCCGGAATATATGTACTAATGACGCCAGCAAAAACAGCGATTGTGCCTTGATACAAAAAGACTGGCACTGCTGAAAGCATGACACCTATCCCTAGCGTAGATGCCAAAATAATTGCCATAAAGCCATCGATAATCCCTTTTGTAATGAGCACATTGTGATCATTACGAAGCCCACTGTCAAGCGCTCCAATAATCGCCATCGAACCAATTACAAAAATTAATGATGCCGTAACAAAGCCCTGTGCAATAGTTCCTTTTTGTGCACGCGTTCCAAATAGGGATTCAACCCATAAGCCGAAACGATTGAATTTCCCTTCTAGATCAAGCCATTCACCAATAACCGTCCCAATTACTAAACTCACAACGATAATAATAAAATTATCACTTTCTAAGCCCATTTGAATACCAAGTACAGCAACAACTAAACCGATAATGACCATTACCGTTTGCTGCATTGATTCTGGGATATTTTTAAATAAACGTCCTACAAATGCGCCAATGATGATAAAGAGCGCATTTAAAAACGATCCAAGTAATACCATGAGTAAGCCTCTTTCTTTTCATAATAGAATCGATTTTAACATGCACATGGCATTACTTGATATTCAATTTTTAAATTTTCTAAAATATCCGTACTGTGAAATGCTAAAAATGGGCGAACAACCTACTTGTTGCGCCCATTTCTTTATTCCTCGATATTCAACATTTCTAAAATGCGTTGCAAATCATCTTCTGAGTAAAATTCAATTTCAATTTTCCCTTTATTTTTTGCTTTTTTAATTTGCACTTGGGTACCAAAATATTCACGGAGCTGTGATTCGGTCGCTTGTGTATGGATATCCGTTTTCGGACTCTTTGTTTCACGTGAAACAGCCTCGTTTACATCCTGAATATATTTTTCAAGCTGGCGAACATTTAAATGGTCTTTTATCACCTTATGTGCCACTTCAGGAATACGGCGCTTATTTTTTAAGCCCAGTAAAGCGCGGCCATGCCCCATTGATAATTTCCCTTCGTTTACAAGCTCGCGTATATCCTCAGGAAGCTGCAATAAGCGAATTAAATTGGCGATATGCGGACGACTTTTACCTAAACGCTTCGCTAAATCATCCTGTGTGAATTTTAGTTTCACAATTAAACTATTGTACGCTTCTGCTTCTTCGATTGGCGTTAGATCCTCACGTTGCAGATTTTCTAAAATCGCCACTTCCATCATTTGCTGCTCACTAAAATCGCGCACGATAACGGGTACTTCTGTTAACCCTGCCAACTTTGCCGCACGATAACGACGTTCCCCTGCTACAATTTCATATTTCTTACCGTTTTTCCGGACAACTATCGGCTGAATAATCCCGTGTTCATGAATCGACTGCGCTAGTTCCTCAATTGCTGCTTCATCAAACACTTTACGTGGCTGAAATGGATTTGCAATCATTCGCGCAACAGCAATTTGCTGCACTTGGTCTTCCTGATGTACTGCTTCTTCACGAAACAATGCATCGATCCCTTTCCCTAATCCTCTAACCATTTTTAATCACTTCCCTTGCAAACTCTAAATAGGTTTCTGATCCGCGTGATTTTGCATCGTACAATAATACAGGCTTACCATGACTCGGTGCCTCACTTAACCGCACATTACGTGGAATAACTGAATGGTACACCCTGTCTTGGAAATACCGCTTTACTTCATCAATCACTTGTAAACCTAAATTTGTTCGTGCATCCAGCATCGTCAGGAGCACCCCATCAATCACAAGTGACTTATTCAAATGCTTTTGCACCAAGCGCACCGTTGATAACAGTTGGCTCAAGCCCTCTAATGCATAATATTCACACTGTACGGGAATAATTAATGCATCCGCTGCCGTTAATGCGTTAATCGTTAATAATCCAAGTGAAGGTGGACAATCAATAATAATAAAATCAAAGTTATTTTTAATTTCCTGTACAGACTTTTTTAGACGCGCTTCACGTGAAACAGTCGAAACAAGTTCAATTTCTGCCCCCGCGAGTGAAATCGTTGCAGGCACAATATATAAATTTTCTACTTCCGTTTTCTGAATCACTTCTTTAATATCCTCATCGTTAATCAGGACATCATAAATACAGCTTTCTAACTCACCTTTTTTCACGCCAAGACCGCTGGACGTGTTCCCCTGTGGATCAATATCAATTAGTAACACTTTCTTTCCTAAATAAGCTAAACATGCACTTAAATTCACGGATGTCGTTGTTTTACCTACACCACCCTTTTGGTTGGCTATTGCAATAATACGTCCCATATTCGCACCTGCTTTCATCACTTCAGTTTAGGTATATTAGTGAATCTATTGATTTATTACGGTTGCCTTCTTTGTCGGTTACTTTTCTACTTTTATCTTATCAAAAAACTATGAACAACGTTGTATAAAAAAACCTTCTACGTAAAAAAATACATAGAAGGCAAAACGGTTATTTTTTCTTTGGAATTTTCACAGTGATTTGATAATACTCATCTGTATCTTCTTCCTCTGTTTTTAAATCGATACCGCTTTTGGTAACCATCGATAATGATTGCTTAATGGTATTGAGGGCAATACGTACATCTTTACTAATCGCTTTACGAGAAGGCTTACGTTTTTTTACGTCCGGCTCTTCTGGATGGAGGATTTTTTGAATTTGATCTTCAAGCTGTCGAACATTCCAGTCAAACTCTTTCGATGCTGCAATTAATTGCATTTGGAGTTGTTCATCCTTAATGGCAATTAATGCACGGGCATGACGCTCCGAAATTTCACGATTTAAAATAGCATCCTGCACAAATTGCGGAAGCTTTAGTAAACGCAATTTATTGGCAACTGTTGATTGACCCTTACCAAGACGTTGGGCAAGCGCTTCTTGTGTAAGCGAATGCAGTTCCAACAGTTTTTGGTAAGCCAGTGCTTCTTCAATTGCTGTTAATTCTTCACGTTGAAGGTTTTCAATAAGCGCGATTGAAGCCGTTTCACGATCATTTAAATTACGTACAATCGCAGGCACTTCTGACCATTGAAGTGATTTCATTGCACGGTAGCGACGTTCACCCGCAATGATTTCATAGTTCCCCACACTACCACTCATCGGACGGATCACGATTGGTTGAATGACACCATGTGTATGAATTGTTCTTGCTAATTCTTCAATCTTCTCATCATCAAAAACGGTACGTGGCTGATAACGGTTCGGAATGATTTTATCTATAGGAATTTTAACTACTTCTTCAGAAGCCATCGAGATATTCTCCATTACTTCTACTTCACTGTTTACTTCTGGTTGCTTCGGGCTCCCTCCGAAAAAACGTGAAAAAGTACTTTTCATCCGTGTGGCACCACCTTTAAGAAACTGTCTAGCTCATATACAATATTATTTCTGATTCAGTCAAAAATGTACAGTGTCCAATGAACAGTTATTTTGTAAAAATGACATAAATATAATTATGTATGCATCAAAAGACGAAAACATTTCATAATTTATATGATTACATAATAATTATTAGCCTATTTGATCGGTGTTTTATTTGGAACACCTGGTTTACGTGGGTATTTTTTTGGTGTTGCTTTTACTTTATCAAATACATACAGTGAACGTTCACTTTCTTCGACAGGTAAATGGAATGCGAATTCTTCTTTTAATTTTGCACCTAATGTGACAATCGCTTTTTGTGCATCTTTCATTTCTTCAGCACCAGCTGCTGCTTTTAATGCCACAAAGTAGCCGCCTTCTTTTGCTAATGGCACACATAACTCTGATAAAACTGAAAGACGGGCAACCGCGCGTGCCGTAACAACATCAAATTTCTCACGGTATTTAGCATTTTGTCCAAATTCTTCCGCGCGTGCGTGCACAAATGACATATGGTCTAAGTTTAACTCATTTGTTAAATGATTTAAAAACGTAATACGCTTGTTTAATGAATCCACAATTGTAATTTGTAAATGTGGGAAGCAAATTTTAATTGGAATACTTGGGAAGCCTGCACCTGCACCAACATCACAAACGGTTGTCACTTTTGTGAAATCAAAGTAAAATGACGCGCTAATTGAATCATAGAAGTGTTTTAAATACACACCTTCTAAATCAGTAATCGCGGTTAAGTTCATTTTTTCATTCCACTCAACTAATAGTTCAAAGTATTTGCGGAATTGGGCGACTTGCATATCTGAAAGCTCGATTCCCTTTTGTTTTAACGCTTCAATAAATTGCTTTTCGTTCATAAAAACGCTCCTTTACATAATCGTAAAATAAGAGCGCCTATAAAAAGACGCTCTCTTGATTAGTTACTTACTTTAGCAATTTTTCCTTGTTCAATATAGACAAGTAAAATCGAAATATCTGCTGGGTTTACCCCTGCGATACGTGATGCTTGTGCGATGGATAATGGACGCACTTGCTTTAACTTTTGTAAGGCTTCTGAAGCTAAGCTACCGATTGCATCATAATCGATGTTCTCTGGAATTTTCTTATCTTCAAGCTTTTTCATTTTTTCTACTTGTTGAAGGGCTTTTTGAATATAACCTTCGTATTTCAATTGGATTTCCACTTGCTCACGTACTGCTTCATCTAACGCTTCTTCCGTAGGCTCAATTAAGCTCGCTACTAAGTCATACGTCATTTCTGTACGTTTTACAAAGTCAGATGCACGAATGCCGTCTTTTAATTCTGCACCACCAACTGAACGCACCGTTTCTTGTGTCTTTTCATTTGGTTTAACAATGATTTCACGTAAGCGGGCGATTTCACCTTCTACTTGCTGACGTTTTTTCTCAAAACGTGCATAACGCTCATCTGAAATTAAGCCAACCTTATGACCAACCTCAGTTAAACGTAAATCGGCATTGTCATGACGTAATAGCAGGCGGTATTCCGCACGAGATGTTAATAAACGGTACGGCTCGTTCGTACCTTTTGTTACTAAGTCATCGATTAATACACCGATATAAGCGTCAGAACGTGAAAGAATCACTTCTTCTTTACCTAAAACTTTAAGTCCGGCGTTCATACCAGCCATTAAGCCTTGGCCCGCCGCTTCTTCATAACCTGAAGTACCGTTTAACTGACCTGCTGTATATAATCCTTGAATCGTTTTTGTTTCAAGTGTTGGCCATAACTGTGTTGGCACAATCGCATCGTACTCAATTGCATAACCAGCACGCATAATTTCCGCATTTTCAAGTCCTGGAATTGAAGCAACCATTTTACGTTGTACATGCTCTGGTAGTGACGTTGAGAAGCCTTGTACATAAACTTCTTGCGTATCACGACCTTCTGGCTCTAAGAAAATTTGGTGACGTGGCTTGTCAGCAAAGCGTGTAATTTTGTCTTCAATTGATGGGCAATAACGCGGACCAGTCCCTTTAATCATCCCTGAGAACATTGGTGATAGGTGTAGGTTGGCATTAATAATGTCATGCGTATTTTCGCTTGTATACGTTAACCAGCAAGGTAATTGATCGGTAATATATTCCGTTGTTTCAAAGCTAAATGCACGTGGTTCTTCGTCACCCGGTTGAATTTCCGTTTTTGAATAATCAATCGTACGGCTGTTAACACGTGGTGGTGTACCTGTTTTAAAACGAACCATATTGAAACCTAACTCGATTAAGTTATCCGCTAACTTGATTGATGGCTGTTGGTTGTTTGGACCAGATGAATATTTTAAGTCCCCAATGATGATTTCACCGCGTAAGAATGTACCTGTTGTTAAGACAACGGCATCTGCACGATAAATCGCACCAACCTGTGTAATAACACCTTTTACTTGGCCATCTTCCACGATTAATTCTTCCACCATCGCTTGGCTAATTTGAAGGTTTTTCTCTTCTTCCAATAAACGCTTCATTTCACGTTGATACAGTTGTTTGTCCGCTTGCGCACGTAATGCACGTACCGCTGGACCTTTTGCTGTGTTGAGCATACGCATTTGAATATGCGTTTTATCGATAACGCGTCCCATAAGACCGCCTAATGCATCGATTTCACGTACAACAATCCCTTTTGCAGGACCGCCGACTGATGGATTACATGGCATAAATGCGATTAATTCTAAGTTGATTGTAAGCATTAATGTTTTTGCGCCAGTTTTTGCTGCAGCATAAGCCGCTTCAACGCCGGCATGGCCGGAACCGACAACAATTACATCATAATTACCTGCCTCATATTTTGTTGGCATGATGTTCTTCCTTCCTCGTATTGTGCTTTAAAAGCATTGATTTATTTCCCTAAACAGAATTGTGAGAATAACTGATTGATTAAGCTTTCTTGCACGGTGTCTCCGATAATTTCACCAAGAAGTTCCCATGTGCGTGTTACATCGATTTGAATCATATCCACAGGTACACCTGCTTCTGCTGCTTCGAGCGCATCTTCAATAACCGTCTGTGCTTGGTGTAATAACGCGATATGACGTGCATTTGATACGTATGTTAAATCCTGTGATTCCACTTGTCCTTCAAAGAATAATGCCGCAATCGCTTCTTCAAGCTCGATAACGCCCTCTTCTTTTAGTAATGATGTTGTGACAACGCGGTGCTTGCCTGCAAGCTCATGAACACGGTTTAAATCGATTTTGCGCTCGATATCTGTCTTATTGACAACAACGATGTAATCCATCGCATCAATTGTTTCAAAGAGGCGCTCGTCTTCGATCGTTAATTCTTCACCGTAATTTAAAACAAGTAAAATTAAATCGGCATCTTTTAACGCCTCACGAGAACGCTCAACACCGATACGCTCTACGATATCTTCTGTTTCACGAATACCTGCTGTATCGACTAAGCGTAATGGTACGCCGCGCACATTCACATATTCCTCAATGATATCACGTGTTGTCCCGGCAATCTCCGTTACAATGGCTTTATTTTCCTGTACGAGGCTATTTAAAAGTGATGATTTCCCTACGTTAGGTCGCCCTAAAATAACTGTAGATAACCCTTCACGTAAAATTTTCCCTTGTGATGAAGTTTGTAAAAGTTTAATGATTTCTTCGCGTACCCAGCCACATTTTTCTTGCAGTACTGGTAGCGTCATTTCTTCTACATCATCATATTCTGGATAATCAATATTAACCTCTACTTGCGCTAATGTCTCAATTAATGCTTGGCGTAGTGATGTAATTAAACGAGATAATTTCCCATCCATTTGATTTAATGCTACATTCATCGCGCGGTCTGTTTTCGCACGAATTAAATCCATAACTGCCTCTGCTTGCGACAGGTCAATACGACCATTTAAAAAGGCACGCTTTGTAAATTCGCCTGGCTCCGCTAAACGTGCACCAAAACGCAACGCAAGCTGTAGTACACGATTAACCGATACGATCCCACCGTGACAGTTGATTTCAACAACGTCTTCACGTGTAAATGTTTTCGGTCCACGCATGAGTGATAGCATTACTTCCTCTACCACTTCGTCTGTTTTTGGATCCACTAGGTGTCCGTAATGAATTGTATGTGTCGGGACTTCTGTTAATTTTTTATTGTTTGGTGATTTAAATATTTTATCTGCAATCGCTACTGCTTCATCGCCACTTAAGCGGACAATTGCAATAGCTCCTTCTCCCATTGGTGTGGATATTGCAGCAATCGTATCAAATTCCATTTATATCCTCCTATATCAGTGTTATCCACATGTGGATAAATCACATCCGTACTATACTATCTAACAATTTAGACTAACATATTTTAAGCAAAATCTAAAGTAATGATGATTTTAAACAAAAGCGCAAAAACGACCTATCCCAAAAAGAATAGGTCGCGCTTGTCTGTATGTTATTTCACTGGTTCAATGACTAAATAACGATTCGGCTCAGCACCTTCTGAGAATGTTTCGATATCTAAACGATTTGCTAAAGCATTATGAATGATTTTGCGTTCGTATGAAGCCATTGGTTCGAATGCAACTGGTTTTCGAGTACGGATTGCCTTATCTGCCATACGTGCAGCAAGCTGTTCGAGTGCGACTTGGCGACGTTCACGATAATCCTCTACATCCATCTGTAAAATCATAAACGATTTTGCTGATTTGTTTAATGTAAGCTGTGTTACTTGTTGCAATGCATTGAGTGTTAACCCGCGCTTGCCGATTAATAAGGCCGCTTTTTCGCTTGATAGCTTAAATGACACATGCTTACCATCTGAAGTATGTTCAATTGCTAAGTCTGTAATGCCCATTTCTTTAGCGATGCTCGTTAAATAGCTCTTCGCCTCTTCAATTGGATCAACCTGTGTATCTTCTGTTTGTTCTAGGTGAATTGGTTGCTCATCTTGTACAAAAACTGGCTCTTCCAGAGTCACTTCTTCAGCTACTTCTTCTACAGGAGTAGCTGGCGCTGAAATGAGCTCATTCACTTGTTGTTGAACAGTGTCTTTGACCGTTACACGAACTTCTGCGTTACGTGCACCGAAACCTAAAAATCCTTTTTTACCTTCTTGTAAAACTTCCACATCAACTTGTTCGTGACTTACGCCAAGCTTTTGTAACGCTAATGAGATCGCTTCTTTTACTGTTGCGCCTATTTGCGTAGTTTGTTTCACTTAGTTCGCTCCTTTGTCGGCAGCTTCCGGTTTATTTTTATTCCAAGGTTTATAAATCACAAGGTTTTGTAATACAGAAACAATGTTTCCGACTACCCAATATAATGAAAGTGCTGCAGGTAAGATAATACCGAAACCAACGATCATTAATGGCATAATGTACATCATAATCTTCATTTGAGGATTATCCATTGCTGGGCCAGTCATTAATACAACATACTGGATTAAACCTGCAACAACGGCAAAAACGATACTTGGTTCTGCTAAATTTACCGATAAGAATGAACCTAATTCAAATGCTGGTGAAGCATTCATACGACTAATCGCATGATAGAACCCGATTAAAATCGGCATTTGAATAAAGATTGGTAGACATCCCGCAAGTGGGTTAACCCCTGAACCTTGCATGAGTTGCATCATTTCTTGTTGGTATTTTTGTTGTGTAACCGCGTCTTTAGAGCTGTATTTTGCCTGTAGCTCTTTTAACTTCGGTTGGATTTCTTGCATTTTTTTAGAACTTTTTACTTGCTTGATTGTTAAAGGTAAAATAACTAAACGAATGATAATTGTTACAATAATAATTGCAAAAGCATAATTCGCTACATTGCCTTCAAACATATCAGCAAAAAGCTTGATGAATGACACTAATGGCCAAACGATATACTCATTCCAGAAACCTTCGCTATCTGCAGTAATCGGTTGGTCAAACTCTGTACAGCCTGATAACAGTAAAACAACTGATACAAGCGACAGCATTATCCAAAGATTTTTCTTCAATCTTCTTCCTCCTAAAGCTAACCTATTCAGTTAATATGACAACAGTTTACCATGTGCGTATGTTTCTACACTACTAATAGTTCCGATAATTTAAAAAATAGTTGTTAGTTTATTTCAAACTATTGAACGCTAGTTACGCAAAATTCTTTTCTATAGAAAAACAGATTCCGCGCCATAAGCGTGAAATCTTGTTTTTAAAACTATTCATTTAGCCTTTATAGACTCTTGCAACCTTTAATACATGCTGCAAGCTTTTTTTTGTTTCATGAAAATCAAGTGTGGCCGCCTGCGTTCTGGCGATAATAACATAATCGTAGTCTGGCTTTACTTCGTCTTTCATTTCCAGAAAAGCTTGGCGAATATAACGCTTCACTTGAACACGTGTGACAGCGTTCCCTACTTTTTTGCTCACTGATAAGCCAATACGAAACGCAATCTGATCCTCTTGCTTTAAGCAATACACGACAAATTGGCGATTCGCAAATGACTTACCTTTTTTAAACACCTTTTGAAAATCTTCATTTTTCTTAATACGTTGGCGTTTATTCATTATCCATTCACCTGCTCCATCTAATCATTGGTACTTTTTTTACTTCGTTCAACTATAAAAGAAAAAAAGACCACTGATGTGGCTCAGTGGACTTATGCTGATAATACTTTTCTTCCTTTTTTACGACGGCGAGCTAATACATTACGGCCGTTTTTTGTGCTCATACGAGCGCGGAAACCGTGAACTTTGCTGTGCTTACGTTTTTTAGGTTGGTACGTACGTTTCATTTATATACACCTCCTGAATCTGAGTGTTACTATATCTATTGCTACATACAGACCATGACATTATATAAATAAAACAACACACTTGTCAATGGTTCTATCTATTTTTTTCAGTTTTTATTCTGAATTCCTTGTCCCACCCCCTCTCTCACAGTTATCCACAAATCTATTCGTAGTTTTAAATGTACCCTGTGCATAATTAATTTTCGTGATTTTTTTATCCACAAGCGTTATCTACAACTTTTTCACATATTCTACCCCTGTGGACAACTTGTACGTGGATAGTTTATGATTATGTGGATAAAGTCTTTTAAGTATTGAAATAACACACTTTATTTGATACGATAACTGTGTTTTACTTTGTGGAATTCTTTTCTGGGAAATATCTTATCCACAGTTGTTGATAATCTGTGGACAAAGATTTCCACCTATTTCGAATAACGTTTATCCACAGCTTGTGGTTATGTGTATGAATTGTCTTTTTACGAAAAAAACGCATACTAATTAGCTCTGTTTATCTACTAAAAATAATTTTTTTAACAGAGCCTTTCTTTATTTATATACGAATTTAATAGTGCATTGACTTATGAAAGGAAGAACGAGC